>DATFDP010000287.1:0-6563 GCA_035252015.1 Terriglobales bacterium | reverse complement strand
TGGCGCACACCAACGCCACTTACAAGTAGTTAGCGCTTTACCTTTATCAATCTGCTGGCGTGCGAGCTGCCCAAGAGACGGCCGCACGCCGGCTAAAAGCCTGCGGTATACGCCCCAATCCGGCACATGGAATCGAATTTCTGTGGCTGACTTGGCTATTGTTCGCCCGAGACGCCGGCCGAGTGGCCGCGAATAGAAAAGCTCAAGGATTTGCCGCTGGGGGGTTGAAAAGTTACGCGCGCGGGATTGCGCTGCCAGGCTGGGGCCGGGCATTCCGAGTCCGGCGTGTCGGAGTTGGCAGCCGCGCCTAAGTCCTGCCGTACGATAGGCTTTTTGCGGCCGAGCTGGGCGACAACGGCAAAAACCTTCTCCCCGTCGTCCGAAATTCCGCAATAGGCCACGTAATCGCGATACCAGCTGGCTACTGAGTAGAAGGGGTCGAAATCAGGCAATTTAGGTTCGGAAACGCGGCCGCTGCTGCGGTCCACCACCAGCCAGCCGGCACGTTGCCACTTCCAGTGCGGGACCTTATTGGCATCCTGGGGAAGCTGATCGTTGAGGCGATAGGCGCGGCGGACCACGAAAAGCTGGTCGGTAATGTCGTAGGGCTGGCCGAGAGTGAAGTCCTTCACTTGACCGTCCACGTACAAGGCGCGCACATTCATGGGCTGCACCTTGTCGTCGGTGGGGCCTACAAACCACTTAACTGGCAGCCACTTACCCCAGGTGATCTGGTGCTGCCGGGCAAAGCCGGGCGAGGCCGCCAAAAACAGAATGAAGATTGAGCGTGCTACTCGGCCCATGCGCTCAGCCTATTCCGGGAATGGTACCGAAGCAAGCACCTGGCTGCGCCTCATGGCGTTTGGCAGGCGCACCCGATTGGCCTTACAATGCCCAATTGGCAGGTTCCACGGTTATGAGGTTCTCCCCTCCCCTGGATGCAACCAATCTGCTGCTCTCCTCCTCCCAACGGGAGATGCCTGAATTGCTGCCGCGGCGGGTAACCACCATCCTAGTGGTTGACGATAATCCCGATAATGCCTTGCTGATGAGAGAGTTACTGACCTCTAAAGGCTATGAGGTGGTGGTGGCCCTGCAGGTAGAGCAGGCGGAGCAGAAGATTCGCCAGCATCACCCTGACCTGATCCTGTTGGACGTTGTAATGCCAGGCAAGTCGGGTTATGAACTGTGCCGCGAACTGAAGGAGGATCCCGCTACCCGGCTCATCCCGGTAGTCATGATCACGGGGCTCACTGACCGCGAAGACAAGGTTCGAGGCATCGAAGCGGGGGCCGACGACTTCCTGAACAAACCCATCTTCCCGGAAGAGCTGTTTGCCCGGGTGAAGTCGCTGCTCAAACTGAAGGAATTCACCGATGAACTGGAAAACGCGGAGGCGGTGTTGTGCACCCTGGGGCTGAGCGTGGAAGCGCGCGACCCTTATACTGAGGGACATTGCGAACGACTGGCCCGCTACGCTGGCGACATGGGGAGGCGAATGGGATTGGATGAGCCTTCTATCGTAGCCCTGCGTCGCGGCGGCTATCTCCACGATTTGGGCAAGATCAAGGTTCCGGACGAAATCCTGAAAAAAGGCGCCAACCTCTCTCCTGAAGAATGGGAAATCATGAAAAGGCATCCCATTACGGGAGAAACCATCTGCAAGCCGTTGAAGTCGCTACGCCTGGTGCTGCCGATTATCCGCCACCATCACGAGCACTGGAACGGCACTGGCTATCCCGACGGCCTGGCTGGACGTCAGATCCCCATTCTTTCCCGTATCCTGCAGGTGGTAGACGTCTACGACGCTTTGCGTACAGCGCGTCCTTACAAACCCGCCCTCAACCACGAAGAGGCAGCCAGAACCATGCGGGAGGAGTCCAAGGCGGGGTTGTGGGATGGCGAACTGGTGGACCAGTTTCTCGCAATGCTCACGGCGCAGGCGCAAGTAGCGTAAATTCCGGCAGCACTCCCGGCATTCCCGACATCTATGCATGGATGGCAAAGCTTGGCTTTCGCGATCGCCAGCGGCGCAGTACCATCGAAGTTGGGGTGAGAACTGTTCTGGCGACCGGCATGGCGACCACTTTGAGCAACCAACCGAAGTACAGCATCGTCATTCCCGCCTACAACGAGGGCCAGCGCATCACCGTGACGCTGGATAAAGTGCTGGGCTACATCGGGCAGCAGGGCTGGAACGCGGAAGTCATCGTGGTAGACGACGGCTCGCGCGACAACACAGCAGCCATCGTGCGCAGCTACGCGGAGCGGCACCCGGCAGTTCGCTTGCTGCAGAACCCAGGAAATCGAGGCAAAGGATACAGTGTGCGCCACGGCATGCTGAACGCCGGAGGCGACCTGCTGCTGTTCAGCGACGCCGATCTGTCCTCGCCCATCCAGGAAGCGACCAAGCTTTTTGCCGCCTTGGCCGAAGGCGCCGAGGTAGCCATAGGTTCCCGCTGGCTGCGCAGCGAACTGCAGACCGAACGCCAGCCCTTCTACCGCCAGCTGTTCGGGCGAGTGTTCAACCTGCATTTGCGGGTTCTGCTCGGCCTGCGGTTCAAGGACACGCAGTGCGGGTTCAAGGCATTCACGGCGCGAGCCGCGCAAACTCTGTTCCCCCGTCAGAAGATCGAGCGCTGGGGCTTCGATCCCGAACTCCTCTTTCTGGCCCGCAAGTTTGGAGTGCCCGTGCGCGAAATTGCGGTGGAATGGGCACACGATCATCGCAGTAAAATCAGTTACGTTAAAGACGGCCTGCACATGGGAGTGGAAACTCTCACAGTGCGTTGGTACTCGCTGACCGGCCAGTACGCTTCGGTAGACCAGAGGGCGAAGCAGCAGGTCCCTTCTGCTCAGTAAGATAAAACGTTCATCACTTTGCAGCTGTTGCAGCACTAAGCCCATCGCTTCTTAAACGGGAGCTACCAGTTAAACGTCAGCGCAAGTTGAACCTGCCGAAAAGTCGTTGTTACGCTTAAGAAGCTGATCCGAGGCGCCAACCCAGCCCATTCGACCTGGGGTGGGATCTCGTGCTGATAGGGCTAGAATTGGCAGACCGTCTGGCGAGGTCAATGCGGGAACTCCGCACCGCTAAAACCTGCTGAGAAATAAAAGGAAATAAACAGACGGCCTGACACCCGCCTAGAGTACCCACAGATCGGTAAGTATGCACGCGAAGCGCCGGAATGTGATGAACCAGACCTAGGTAGCGACCGCTCTTTGCGTGCGAGTGGGTACCACGACGACACCGCGCCCGCGGTCAAAAGACAAAGTCATCTGCCGGGCGCAGCGGCCGCACAGCCAGAAAAACTCGAGGCGGCGGGCCGGTTTGCGGTCGTCTTTCGCGACCCCTCCCTTTTGCTCCCCGGCCGCTGAGGACATCTCGGTTTGCATTTCTATCTGATAGAGCTTTCCTTCACGCAGGTAGAGGAAGGGAGCAGAGCAAGCGGGATTGGCACATTTCGCGAGCATGCTACCTCCTTTGCGCGACAGCACGGGTCGCGCCCACACGAATATCCCTGCGTCGGCTGACCACAACTGTGATGCGAATAGCGCTGAACTGGTTTGTGCAGATTCGGGTTAAATTTCAGAGCTGCTGAGCAGGGCCCGACAGGCGAGGGCGCCCGTCTCCATACAAGTTTCGCCACCTATCGGCCGGGACCAAATGATTAACGATCGACAACCACCAGCGGTAGCTCTACGAAACTCGCCGTGCCGGGTGTGTGGTACACACGCTGGGTGGCCTTACGGTAATCCCCAACTTTCGCCCAGAAAATGTTGGGGACGAAAGTCTGCGGATTGCGGTCGTAGAGGGGGAACCAACTCGACTGCACCTGCACCATGATGCGGTGGCGGGGCTGGAAAACGTGATTGGCGGTGGGCAAAGCGAAACGATAAAGTAGAGGCTTATCGGGCGTGATCGCCTTGGGATCGGAGAAGCTCTCGCGATAGCGGCCGCGGAAGATATCGGCGGAAATCATGAGCTGGTAGCCACCCAATTCCGGTTGGTCGGCGACCTGATCGGGATAAACATCAATTAACTTGACCACCCAGTCGGAATCGGTGCCGCTCGTAGACGCAACGAGGTTGGCAACGGGCTGGCCGCTGATCTTCACCGGCTCGGTGAGCACATCGGAGGTGAAGCTCAAAACGTCAGGGCGGCCGGATTGTTCGCGCTGGTCATCCACCAGCCACTCGGACCAGGTGAAACCGTCGGTGTAGCCCACGGGCTGAATAGGGCGGGCACGGAAGGGCACGGGCTTCGCAGGATCGGAAAAATACTCTTCGTAGGCGGCACCGCTTTGCGGTGCTGTGAAGCTGAGCTTCATCCCGGACTCGAGATACAGGGGCGTCGGCTTGATCTGGCAGCCGCTGGTGCAGCCGGCCGGCCAGGCGGGCAGGCGCTCCCAGTGATTGGTCCCGGTTTCATAAGCCATCACCGGCGCGATGTCGGCCTTCGGCGCGCCATCTTTCAAATACTGGTCGAGGAAGGGCCGCAGAATGTGCTGCTGGAAATACAGACCAGTATCGCTGTGGAATTTCAAAGCGCCGAGCGAGCCGGCATCCTCAATTTCCTGCCCGTGGTGCCACGGGCCCATGACCAGGTACACCATCGCATTGCTCTTATCCTTAGGCTTGATGGCCTTGTAGACGGCGGTTGCGCCATAAATATCTTCCTGGTCCCAGAGGCTGTCCACCAGCATGGTGGGAACTTTTAAAGGTTGGGCGGCGAGGATGCGATCCATGGCCTGGTCGCGCCACCAGGAGTCGTAGCTGGGGTGCTCGAGAATCTTGCGCCAGAAGCCAACCTGCTCCAGGCCGTGAAGCCGCCCCATCTCGCCCGCTGAGACTGCTGCCATCCATTCGTCGTAGTCGTCGTGATGACTGAACCACCACTGGGCCTTGTTGTCGCGTGTGGCCTCCTGCTCGTAGATGTAGGGCAGATTCTGCTCGCGGAAGGCGCCGTAGTGGAACCAATCGTCGCCCATCCAGCCGTCCACCATGGGATTCATGGGCACCGCCACCTTGAGCGCGGGATGCGGATTCACCAGCGCCATCAGGGGCAGGAAACCGTCGTAAGAGATACCGAGGATGCCCACCTTGCCGTTGCTTTCGGGAACGTTTTTCACCAGCCACTCAATAGTGTCGTAAGTGTCCGTGGAGTGGTCCACGGGCGTAGGGTTGAGCGGGCCATGCAGGGGCCGGATGATCACGTAATCGCCTTCGGAACCGTACTTGCCGCGAATGTCCTGGTCTACGCGGATGTAACCGCCTCCTACAATTACGGCCACGGAATTGTCATAGCCCTGCAGGATGGGGCCGAGGTGAGAGCTGGCGGCATGGCTGGTTTGCGCGGTAGCGCTGTAAGGTGTGCGGGTGAGCAACATGGGCGCATTGTGGGCGCCTTTGGGAATGATGATGACGGTGTGCAGGCGCACCCCGTCGCGCATGGGAATCATCACGTCGCGCTTGACATAGTCGAAGGTTGAGGTAGCGGGCTGCAAATTCGCCGGCGTTTCGCTAGGGTAGCTGGGGTATTTGGGCTGCTCCTGGGCGGCGGAGGCGGCAATGAGAAGAAGGCCGGTGGCGGCGAGTGGGATTAGGCGCACGATTTACGTTCCTCTGTGTGAAGTCGAACGAAGGAGTGTACTTGGGGAAAGCGCAGAGAACAAGCTGGCTCTCAGCCCGCATGAGGTCTGCGCAGGAATCCCGAGTTTTGAGGCGACGTTACGCTACCGCAGTGCTCGCCTTTGTATAATCCTTTTCCTATGGATCTGGGATTGAAAGACCGTGTGGCGATCGTTGCCGCTTCCAGCCACGGCCTGGGGCAGGCAACGGCGCGGGCCTTTGCGGCTGAGGGCTGCAAAGTTGCGATGTGCTCACGCAACCTGAAGGCAGTGGAAGCCGCGGCAGAAGAAATCCGCGGCAATGGCGCCGATGTTTACTATGAGGCTTTCGACGTTACCGATGCCGCCGCTGTACAGCACTTCGTGGACAATGTGGCCAAACGCTTTGGCCACATTGATATCTGCGTCACTAACGCCGGTGGCCCGCCGGCCAAAGGGTTTATGGCCACTACCATTGAGGAGTGGAAGCGCGCGGCAGAGCTGAATTTTCTCAGTGTGGTTTATTTTGCCCATCAGGTCATTCCCCACATGCAGCGCAACCACTGGGGCCGCATCATCACTATCACTTCGGTGGCCGTGAAGCAGCCTGTGGCCGACCTTGTGCTTTCCAACTCCGTGCGCTCGGCGGTGGTCGGCCTGGTCAAGAGCCTGGCCAATGAGTTCGGCAAGGACGGCATTCTGGTGAACAATGTGGGGCCGGGCTACACCGCCACTGACCGGCTCAAGGAGTTGGCCGCAGCTCGCTCCAAGGCCACCGGACAAGGCGAGCGGGAAATATTTAATGACTGGGCGGCAGACACGGCGGTCAAGCGGGTGGGCCAGCCGGATGAATTCGCTGCCGCGGTGGTCTGGCTTGCCTCGGAACGAGCCTCATATATCACCGGACAAACGCTGCTGGTGGATGGCGGCAGCTATAAGGGGACGAGCTAAATT
>DATFDP010000286.1:0-30726 GCA_035252015.1 Terriglobales bacterium | reverse complement strand
GCGCGGATCAGTGTCCCGCGCTTGAGGGCGACAATCTTCACATCGTGAAATTCGTTCGTTCCCAGGCTGCCCAGCGGACGAAACCCCACCACGTACTGGCCGCGCAGCTCATTTTCCACGTTTGCGAGAACTCTGCTGAAGCCTGCGTAGTTGCGCAGCAGAAAGGTGTGTCCGCCAGTAGCGGCCGTAAGCTGCCGCAGAACCCGATCACCGGGGTATTCCAGGCGTGCATTGTGCACGGTGACGGAGTAAACAGCGATGTTTGCCTCCTGCAGCGCGGCCAGCGCCTCCATCAGCGTGGCCCGGCTATAGTTGTCCTCGCCGTCGCTCAGCAGTAGCAGCGCGCGTCGTGCCGGTGTAGTTGAGCGCAAGAGGTCGGCCGAGGCAATCAACGCATCGTAGAGCGCGGTCTGTCCGCCCACTGGACAGGTCGCAAGCGTGCTCGTCTGATTGCTGCCGATCCTAGCCGCTTCACCCGCGGCAAAGGATAGAGCGAAGATCTGGTCGTCACCGGGGCGCTGCGCTCGTCGCAGGAAAGCCAGTGCGGCTTGGCGTGCGGCGGCAAAGCCTGGCTGCATGGAGTCGCTGGTATCAAGGAGCAGCGCCAGGCGCAGCGGCATGCCGTCAGCCGCCTGGAAGCTGGTTAGCGAAGCGGCGATGCCGTTGTCGAGCACCCTGATCTGCGGCGCGCTCAGCCCCAGTACCGGCCGGCCGCGGTGGTCCTCGGCCGCGAACACCATCTGCACCTCGGGAACCACGCGGCGGATGGTCAGCGAGGCGGCCGGCGGCAGTTCCGCATCCGGGGCGGCTCGGGCGGCCCGCGTCTGCGCGGCCGCTGGCAGGGTCAGCACGCCCGCCAGTGCGATGGCAAACAGGTTTCGCATTTCCAATCTGCAGCTCACCCCACCCCATTGCACTCGAGGTGAGAAGCTGCCTGCCAGATGCGGGATGGCTCCGCGCGGCTGGCTAGTTCCGATTCAGGATTCATTCCCAGGAATGGAGCCGCGCTCTTGAGGCACAAGTTGCCGTGACGCCAATCACTGCGCCTCCCGCTTCACTCTTCCATGCTGGAAGCAGGTAAGGGGAATCCAGAGGCGAAACTGAGAAGTTGCCTGGAGGCGCCTCCGTGAGGACTGCGGTGTCCTGCCTGGCGCAGGACCGCGAAGCCGCCGTACTGAAGCCATTGCCAGTCGGCGCCGCGGCGAAGGAGAGCCATGTCACTCGGCTGGGTGGTAGCCATACTCCTGCTGATGCTGGTGATCTTCTATTTCCTTCGGCGCCAGGGGGCTCAGGTCGCGGCCATCATGCAAAGTGAGCCGCCTCGTCCGCACCCTCAACCAGTCTCTGGAATTGAACTTCCCAGCGGCTATTGCTTCCACCCCGGCCACACCTGGATGGCGCAGGAGGAAAAGGCCACGGCGCGCGTGGGCATGGACGGTTTTGCCGCCAACCTCCTGGGCTGCCTGCAACACATGACGGTGATCGGCGAACAGCGCTGGGTACGGCAGGGACAAAAGCTGATGACTGTAACCGGCGAGTATGAAACCGTTGAACTGCTTTCCCCATTGGAGGGCGTGGTGGCCGCCATCAATCCCGAGGTGATCAAGGACCCGGGCTTGGCTGCGCGCGATCCCTACGGGGAAGGCTGGGTGTGCCAGATCAAGCCGCCGGAGATAGAGGCGAACCAGCGCAACCTGATGCAGGGCCCCTTGGCGGCACGCTGGATGGAGAACTGCTTCAAGCAGCTCAAAAGCATGCTGGCCGAGGTCGACCCCGCACTCGCTCAGGATGGCGGCCTGCCACTGCGCGGGGCATTGAGCCGGCTCAGCCCGGAGCGGCGCAAGCGGATGGTGAAGGAGTTTTTTCTAAGCTGAGAGAAAAGTTTCAAGTTTCAGTGCGCTAGTTTCGAGTTTCCAGTTTCGAGTTTCACAAAAACTCACGGCACCACAGTATTTCAATCGAAGCCTCCTCCTGTTGATTTGCCTCTGCAACTTGAAACTCGAAACTTGAAACCTAGGAAACCTTGGCGCATTTAAACCTTTCCCCGTTCCTCTCTGTCCAATCCTTCCTCTCCATTCCCGGTTGCTACAATCCTTCCTTCATGCCGCAGATCAGCCCGGCCGCGTTGTCGGACGCCCGCATCATCGCGGCCTACGCCATCTTCGCCGCCAGCTATCTGGTCTTTGCACTCGGCAAATTTCCCGGCATGAAGATCGACCGGCCGGGCGCGGCCATCATCGGCGCCGTGCTGATGGCGGCATTTCGCATCGTGAGCCCCGCAGGGGCGCTGCGCGCCATTGATTTCACCACCATCGTGCTGCTGTTCTCCATGATGCTCATCGTCGGCAACCTGCGCCTGGTGGGCTTTTTCGAGTGGATCACGCGCCTGGTGCTGCGCTGGGTGAAGCCGGTGCACCTGCTGCCGACAGTGATTGTCACCTGCGGCGTTCTCTCTGCCTTTTTTGTGAACGACATCATCTGCCTGGTCATGGTGCCGCTGGTGCTGGGCGTTTGCCGGCGCATGAATGTTCGCCCGCTGCCCTACCTGCTGGCGGTGGCCACGGCTTCCAATATCGGCAGCGTGGCCACCATCACCGGCAACCCGCAGAACATGCTCATCGGGTCCTTTTCCGGCATCTCGTATCGCTTTTTTATTGCTCACATGGCGCCCATCGCCGCGGTTGGCCTGTTCGTAGATTGGGGGATCCTGCACTTCCTTTACGTGCCCCATGAGAGTCCCCACCCGGCGGTAGCGCAGGCCATCGAGGAAAAACCCCTGCAGCGCGCGCAGTTGGGCAAGCCCGCCGTGGTTGTGGCGATAGTAGTAGCGGGTTTTTTCGCCGGCGTTCCCCCGGCCATGATGGCCGCCATCGGCGCGGCCCTGCTCCTGATCACGCGGACCCTGGAGCCGCGCAAGCTCTACCAGGAAATTGACTGGGGACTGCTGGTCTTCTTTATAGGACTCTTCGTGATCGTGGGCGGCGCCCAGAAAGCGGGCCTGGTCGCGGACCTGCTGAGCCTCGCCCGGCCCTGGGACCTGCAGAATTCGGCCGTCTTCACCGTGGTGACCGCGGTCCTGGGCAATATTGTAAGCAACGTGCCCGCGGTCATGCTGCTTAAGTCGCTGGTGCCGGGTTTTGCCAACCCGCACACCGCCTGGCTGATTCTGGCCATGGCCAGCACGCTCTCCGGCAACTTGACCATTACCGGGTCGGTAGCCAACATTATCGTGGTGGAGAGCGCTCGCCCCGAAGTGGTGATCGGCTTCCGCGATTATCTGCGGGCGGGTGTGCCGATCACCATTGCCACGCTTCTGATTGGCTGGGCATGGCTGGCGATGATTCGGTGAACAGGCGCGGCCAGTGAAATCATGGCAACCTTTGCCTATGCTGAGACTCAGTATTCGGGGGGTGATGCTATGAAGCATTTTCTTCGAATGCGGAAGCTGGAAGTTCTGGCATGTGGGTTCGCGTGGGTGACGCTGGCGGCAGCGCAAAATCCGGCTGCTGAGTGGAAGCCGGTGGAACAGGCAATGGGCAGGCCGGGGCAGGAGCAGCCGGGAGGAGTGATGAAATTCGGTATGCCGCGCAGCGATCTGCGCGTCATGGTAAACGGCGTAGCTGTGAAGCCCGGTCTGGCCCTGGGCTCCTGGGTGGCTTTCGATAGTCCGGGAAGGGCAGCCACTGCAATGGGCGACCTGGTGCTGACTCTGGAAGAAGTGGAACCGGTGATGAGAAAACTGCAAGAGGGAGGAATCGAGATTACTGCGTTGCACAATCATTTGCTCGGAGAGTCACCACGGGTGATGTACATGCACCTACGAGGCCATGGTGAAGCGATAAAGGTGGCGCGGGCCGTTCAAGCGGCGCTGGCCCTCACCAAAACTCCACCCTCACAAGCAAAACCGGCCCAGGGGCAGACGTTTGAGCTCGACCAAAAGCAGATCGAAGCGGCCCTTGGCCACGCGGGGAAGGTGAACGGAGGAATTCTGCAGATTAGCGTGCCGCGGGCGGAAAAAATAACTGAAAACGGAATGGCGGTCCCGCCAGCGATGGGCGTGGCCACATCAATCAACTTCCAGTCCACCGGCAACCGCACTGCCGCCGCGACCGGCGATTTTGTGCTGACCGCAAGCGAGGTGAATCCGGTTATGCGGACTCTGCGCGAAGACGGCATTGCAGTGACCGCCGTACATAGCCACATGCTTGGCGAGCAGCCGCGCCTGTTCTTCCTGCATTTCTGGGCAAATGATACTGCGGCGAGGGTGGCGCGCGGGCTCCGGGCGGCATTAGATAAGACAAATTCGGCAAGGTAGGGTAACCCTCCCCTTGGCTTAAGGAGTTGATTCTTTGCCGGTGGTGTTTTGGCCTAAATACCGGTCCTTTCCTGCTAGATGTGCGCCCATAGCTCGCGAGGTATACTCACGCCCCGGAATAGCAGAGGAAAATTATGAACACTTTCCGGCGTGAGATTGCGGTCGTGGTGTGCAATTTCGCATTGCTGGCTTCAGCCTCAGCGCAGCAGAAGATGCACATGGCGACACCCGGGGCACGCCTGGTGGAGTATCACGCCACCATCAACGACGTGAAGTACACGTATGGTGTCGCGCCACCAGTGGCGCGCCTGCGCTCCGGCGACACGCTGGAGGTCAACACGCTCGATGCCTTCGGCAACGTCCTCAAAGGCCCCCCCGATACCCTCTCCATGGTCAAGGGTGATAATCCGCTCACCGGGCCCTTCTACATCGAGGGCGCCGAACCCGGCGACACGCTGGCCATCAAGTTTCTCGACCTGCAGGTGGACGGCAACCAGGGCGTGGGCGCATTCGCTCCCGGTTTCGGAGCGCTGAACTCGAGCACCTACACACCCATGCTTGGGCCACCGCTGCCGGAGCGCATCTGGTACTACCCGGTAGACCACGCGAGCAACATGGCCACCTTCCACGCCCACGACTCGAAGTTCAGCGTGCAAATCCCGCTGCATCCCTTCCTCGGCTGCATTGGCGTGGCGCCCGCCGGAGGCGAGGCCCGCTCCTCCATCGTGCCCGCTGAGAACGGCGGCAACATGGACGCGCCCGAAGCCAGCGTGGGCAACACGCTGTACCTGCCAGTGAATGTGGCCGGCGCGCTGCTCTACATGGGAGACGGCCACGCCGCCATGGGCGATGGCGAAGTGGACGGTACTGCCATCGAAGCCCCTCTGCGGGCCCGCCTGCAGGTGACCGTCATTAAAGGAAGCAAGATTGACTGGCCGCGTTTCGAAAATGAAAGCTCCATTATGACCGTGGGCATCACCCGCCCGCTGGATGACGCCCTGCGCGTGGCCTTCACCCAGTTGGTCGGATGGATTCACCAGGACTACGGCCTCTCCGAACTGGACGCTTACGAACTGCTCTCCAAGGTAGCCAAAATTCACCTCGACGAGATGGTGGACCCCAACTACGTGATCGTGGTGTCGGTTGACAAAAAGTATTTGCCGCCGCGCAAACGATAAAACCACCCGACTACGCCTTGTTACTGGCGTTTCCCCCGTTGTTACCTTGACAATGGGAGATGCGGGCGCGAAACTTCGCCCAGAAGCTCTATATCACTGATTAGAGAGACTTAAGAAATTTTGTGCCGGTGAGTCTTAAACCCACGGCGCGAATTTCCGGTGGGCCGACCATTGCATTTGAAGCCAGATTCCCGGCCGGGAGAGAGCCCCGCTGCGGGCGGGCCAGGGGCGCCATCTTCGCCCGGTTCTGCGGCTGAGGCCTTCGATGCCGAACTGCGCCTCATCGCCGAACAGGCGCAAATGCTGACCTTGGCGAGCGGAGCCGCTATCGCCCTCCGCCAGGGCGACCTCATGCTCTGCCACGCCCGCGCCGGTGAGGGTGCTCCGGCATTGGGCGCACAGCTTGATACCCAGTCTGGCCTTTCCGGGGAATGTGTGCGCACCGCTCGCGCCCTGGTATGCGCAGACACCGAGAATGACCCTCGCGTGAACCTCGATGTGTGTCGCTATCTCGGCATTCGCTCTATCGCTGTGCTCCCCATTTGCCTGGAACGCGAAGTGGTGGGAGTGTTTGAGGCGTTTGCCGCTCATCCCGGCGCTTTTTCCGCCAACGAAGTAGCGGCCCTCGAGAGCATGCGCGACCTGGTGATCTCTGTGATCCGGCCGGAACCGCCAGTGCAGACGGCAGCCCCCTCGGGTCTAGGCGCCATCATAGAGGCAGACGAGCTGCCACTTACGCCCCTGCGCCGCATCGAGAATAATGCCCCGCCGGTTCCGTTACATCCGGTTAGACACTGGCCGCTCGAAACGTCACACACCGAGGAGAAGGCGGCGCCTCCGTTCCGCGCAGCGGAACCAGTCGCACCTGTGCTCCACACGGAGCAAGATCCCCCGCTCTTTCGCCCAGTTGCAGTTCAGCCTTCGCCGCCGGCCTTCCGCCACCCGGCTGTTCCCGAGCCCGAGGATGAGTTGATTTGCGAGGTTGAGCAGCGGGAGCTTGCCGCGCCTGAGTCGGAAGCCGATTCGCTCAAGCGCGCCTTCCAGTTGTTCGATGCCAGCAGTTCCCAGCCCCCGCCGCCGCCTACGCCTATATCGGCGAGAAGTTTTGTCCCGCCTGTCGCACCGGATCCAGATGACGATTTGATTTGTGAGATTGAAGCGCGCTCCATTCCGCCGGCGCCGATAGTGAACGAGCCACATCCGGCGCACGCCAACGCCTTCAGCGCTTTCATTCCCGCCGCTGAACGTCCGCCGGAACACCAGGTTTCGCGCAAACTGATTGCCGCCGGTGTTGTCGTGGCCCTGGGCGGGCTGCTCTGGTTGCGCTGGTGCAATCATCCGCAGCAGGTGAAGGGACCAGGGACGCCCACCAGTACCGTGCAGGCGGCGGTTCCGCCCGCGCCGGTTTCAGCGCCGGCTGCCACCGCGTCGCAAAATGCCAGCCCGAGCCTGGCCGCGGATACCAGTACAGCGCCGAAAACGAGCCCAGCGCCAGCCGCCAGCACAGCGGAGACAACGCCGCCAGAAGAGAACTTGACAACTACTAAAGAGGGAAGCGATTCGGCGCCGCCCCAGCCTAAAGCACTTACGCAGCAACCCCTGCGCCAACGGCGCTCCCCAGCCAACGTGCTCCGCGGGCAAAAACGGTCGCCGGCGCGCCCGCTGACGCAGACACATGAAAAGGCGGCTCTGGAGAAAACCGCCCCGCTAGCGTCGGCGCCGCCTACCCCTGCAGCCGCGCTGGCTTCTCCTTCGCCCAACGCGGGACAACCGGCGCCGCGCGCTTTTACCTCTCCGCCAGTGGAGCAGTTACGTGCCGCTGCCGTTCCTGCTAACCCGCCGCCACAAGTTTCACCGCCCTCATTCAGCCTCAAGCCTTCGCCGGTCCCAGCAGTCCCACCCCCACCAGCCGGTCAACTGAGCCTCTCCCAAGCGATCGTGAAGTCCTCCCCCGAATCTGCAACCACTGAGACTCTGAGCCCGGACGCGCTGCGTCTGCTGCTCGATTCGGCCAAGGCCGGAGATGCGGGCGCGCAGCTGGCGCTGGCTGTTCGCTACGCCAATGGCGACGGCGTGCGCCCGAGCTACCCTGAAGCATTCAAATGGTTTACGCGGGCCCAAGCGCAGGGGGTGGTACCCCGCAAAGGGCAGGCGGCAGAAGCGTGGAGCAAGATACAGCAGTGGGCGCAGTCGCACCCGCAAAAAAGTAGCTTGCGATTCAAATAAGGAGCGCGGCGCCGCGGCTGCAAGTTCTTGCTGCACAATGCGCTATCGCTTTTGCCCATTCTGGGGAGGTGTCGGGATGACCTTTGGTCTAGGGCCTTCTCCCTCCCTGGTGACCTTGACACACCCCGCATTTGAGACGAAACTCGCCTATATTCTCACCGGCGAGCCAGTTAAGCCGTTGCGCGAGTTTGTTGTCCTTATTGGCGGGGACCAGGACGGCAATTCCCGCCCCTGAACAGGCGCAAGAATCGCATGGATCACTACTCCATTATCGGGCCTCCGGACAAAGATCGCGAAGTCCTGCCCGAGGAACCTTCCGCAGAAACAGGTGAACCTGCGCCTGCTGCCGTTCCAGAGGCGTCGACTGCTCAATTCGCAGACGCAGCTATTCCCCCAGCGGAAGCGGAACATGCTGCCACGGCGGGAGAACACTTTGGGGTTCCCATTCCTTCTGCGCTTCCGGAACCGGAACACTCAGACGGCGGACTTGATGCAGCCCTCCAAGCCTTGGTGCAGAAGGCGCAATATACCAGCAACTCCACGGGCGCAGCCCTGGCTTTGCGGCAGGGGGCTGACATGGTGTGCCGGGCGGCCAGTGGCAATAGCGCCCCCGACCGCGGCGCCCGCCTGCAGATCAAAACCGGTTTGACCGCCGAGTGCCTGCGCAGCGGGGAACTGCTGCGCTGCGACAACGTCATGTCGGACACGCGCGTGGACCTGGAAAGCTGCAAGCGTTTGGGCATCGAGTCCATCATCATCGCTCCTATTCGTCAGGCGAGCAAAGTAGTAGGAGTTCTGGAGCTGTTCTCTGCTCACGCCTACTCCTTTCAAGAGCGCGACGTGGAAACGGTCAAGGCCCTGGGCGAGGAAATCGGCAAGCGGCTGGAACAGGGCATGGAAGCGCCTGCGGCAATCGTCACGCCGGAGCCACCGGCGCCAGAGTCACCGGCTCGCGAACTGGCACACCACGAGCAGGTCACCTGCGGCAGCTGCGGAGCCAAAGTTGACAGGGACGCGGTGTTTTGCACCGCCTGCGGCAGCTTTCAGGAAAGTAAGCCGCTTACAGACCTCGAACCCGTGGAAGTGGGCTGGAAGGCCAGACTACGCAGCCGTCGACTGCTGGTGCCGGCCGTTTTTGTAGCCATGGCGCTGGCGGTAGCGGTGGCCCCCATTCCTCGCAAAACAGCAGCCATGGCACCCAATGCCGGCCCTGCCATAGGGACGGCAACACCGACCGCACCCAAAGAAGCCGCCCGTCCCGTTCCTTTCAATTCTCCCGCCAATGCGGCGGTCGCACCCGGCAAAGCTGGCACGGGTTCAGCTCCGGCCAGCAATCCCACCATTGCTAAGAGCGTGAAACAGCTTCTTGGCGGGGTGAGCTCCGACTTCTCCAAGCTGTTGCCGGTAAATGAGAAAGCTGAGCCGCTCTCCAACGGCGACCCCAACCTGAAGGTCTGGGTCGATACCCGCAAAGGCTATTACTACTGCCCTGGGGACGAGCAGTACGGGCACACGGATCGGGGCTCCTTTATGACCCAGAGGGAAGCCGAGTCCAACTACTACATTCCGGCGCTCATCAAGCCCTGCATGTAAAGGGCAGATGCGCAGGGGGTACGGGCGGGCATATTGTTCTTGACAAGTCGTTTAGCTCTGCTTACATTCCGGACATCGGGCATCAAGGAGTCCCATCGGGTGGAAATATGAAAAATGTGTACGAAGTTTTGCGGCAAAAGGAGCTGGAACTTACGCGCCTGGAAAAGGAAGTGGAGGCCCTGCGCATAGCGGCTCCCCTGCTTTCGGAAGAAAAGGAAAACCTTAGCGACAACAGCACGCTGGGCAAAAACGGAAGTGCAACCCCCATCCCGCAGCAGCCATTACGGGTGCCGCAACCAGCGGTGGCTACGGCGGCGCGGGACACGGCCCGGCCTACCGGCTGGGAAGAAACAGCCAAGCGCTGGCCCTGATCGAGCTTGCGGGCGGAGCGCCGCCTCCGCCCTTGCTCACCCAATCACGCCCCGCTTCACGCCGCAAGCCTATCTAGGTCCCACACTTAGCCTGTGCGTAGCTCGTTTGTCTCATTGACATGCCGGGAAGCTCGAAGTTAGTCTTTGGGTCAGGATGTGCGGGCGCTGCGGCGTCACCAGCGCTCAAAGGCAGACCTTGCCAGCCAAATTCAAACCGTTCCCGCTGGTCGGCCGGGGAGGTGTGTGCTCGTGAGCAGTGTATCTCCCTTGCCGATTCCGGAGGGTGCAGCGGCGCGCCGCCGCTATGCGCGCTATCAGCTCACGGTTCCCTTCGATCTGACGGTGTTCCGGCCGAGCAGCGTAGTGCACCTCAGCGGCAATACCCATGACATTGGCGAGGGCGGTCTCGCTGGCGTGATTTCAGGAGCCACGCTCCCGGGGGAACGCGTCGAGCTCACCATCTTGTTGCCTACCGCGCGGGAACCGCTCAGCATGCACGCTGTGGTGCGCCATCAGGCGGACCTGTATTGCGGTTTAGAGTTTCTCAACCTGGAACATGGCCAGCTGGAACAGCTGCAACGGCTGGCCGCTACTCCTGGCCTGCGCTCAAGTTTGATAAATGAAACAGAGTGGGAGCCCGGCATGGCGCCCGCACTGCGCAGCGGTGTGGCTGTGTGCGCTGTCTGCGGGCACGAACTGCCGGAGGAGATTCCCGTCTGCCTGACCTGCGGGACGCCGCAGTCGCCGGAGACGGCGGAAGCGGCTGCCGGCCGCCAAGACACGCTGGCTACGGAGCCGCCGTCAGCGGACGCTCCGGCGTTGCTGGGCGCGGGGAAAGAACCTGTCAAGAGACGCGGTCCGGTGCTGGATTCGGTAGTCTCCATCATCTTTGTGGTCACGCTCGCCATTGGGCTGTTGCAATGGCTGCAGAGTCCCGTGGATGCCAATCCGCAACCCAGCGTGATCACCGTAGAACTGGAAGACGTCTTTCTACGGCCACCCAGCGTCACTGAATCTTCACGAGCGGAGCGGTCCAGCGGAGGTAGCGCTATGACCACAGCGAAATCGGTGGTGAGCGCGGTGATTGGAGGCGCTTCCGCGGACGATCGGCAGGCCGCAGTAGGCCCTCCGGGCAGCGCCGCCGTAGAACGCAGCCGCCCGCGTCAGCGAGTGCCGGTTTCGAATTCAGCTGCCGGCTCACCTGCGCCGGCCAATGTGCCGCAGGCGAGCTCACCCTCGCTCTCCAGTTCTGCCTTGAATGCGCTGGCAGGGCCCAGCCCCGGCGGTAATTTGCCGACTCAGAGCAGCAACGCCGGTCAAAGCAGCATCCCTGCGGAGAGCAGTAGCGCCGTGCAGAGCAACGCTGCCGCGGCTCCGGAGAGCCAGGCTCCGAACAGTTCCAACTTAGCGGGCATGTTGCTGCAGAAAGTCCTTCCGGTTTATCCGGCTGCGGCCCGCCGCCAGGGCGTGCAGGGACAAGTAGTCCTCAAGGCGGTGATCGGCAAAGACGGCACCATTGCCGAGCTTCGCCCCCTCCAGGGCCCGCAGCAATTGACCGCTGCCGCTATGGATGCGGTCCAGCACTGGCGTTTCCGTCCCTACGAACTCAAGGGCAAGCCGGTCGAGGTCGAAACCGACATCCGCCTGAACTTCCAGTTGCCAAATAAAAAGTAGTCAAGAGTCAGGAGAGTTGCGGGAACACCACCGCGGCGCAACCGGAGTCAGCCTCCCAACTTTGCTTAATTACCTTCCAGGAATTCCAGCACCACGCGGTTGAACTGCTCTGGGCTCTCCTCGTAGGGCAAGTGTCCCACTCCATCCAGCATCAGCAGACGGCAATTGCGGAATTGGCGTTGCAACTGCAGTGCCGAATCAGGCGCGATCACCCGGTCACGGCTGCCCCACATCAGCAACGTGGGGATGGACGCAATTTTGGGCAGGACCGCTTCCAGCTTGCGCATATCATTGCGCCAGCAGCGCACAATGGAAAGCGGGTATTCGTACGCGCCGGGTATAACTAATGGCGCCTTGTAACCCTCCGCCGTGCCCGGCGAGATGCGATGCGGGTCGCCGTACATGCGGCGCAGGTAGTGTTCGTGGGTCAACCTGATAATGGGAAGCAGCGCGCCGAAGAGCGCTGCGCCGGCGGGCCGGCTGAGCAAGTTGATAAGCACCGGCCGTGGTCGCGACCAGGGGTGGGCGGGGTCAACCAGGATCAGTCGCCGAACCGCACTCGGGTTGCTTCCTGCGGCCATTGCCGCCAGCATCATGGCGATGGCGCCACCATGCGAGGTGCCCAACAGGTCGAAAGACTCAATCCCCTGCCCCCGCAAGAACTGCAGCAGGCGCCCGGCAATGGCAGCCATGGAGCAATCCATTCCCGGTACGCGCTCGGAGAAGCCGGCGCCCAGCAGGTCGGGCGCGAACACCGTGAATCGCTTTGCCAGCACCGGGAGGTTAAACCGCCAGGAGAAAGAGTAGCCCAAGAGACCGTGGACCAGCACCAGCGGCGGGCCGCTGCCGCCGTGGAGAAAGCGCATGCGGTGGCCTTCTACTTCCGCCTGGTGCTCGTGAATGCCCGCTTCAGGAGTGGCACAGGATAGCGGCATGCGGCGGGACATTTCCACGTTACATTTTCCCAGAAAGTGCCCGTGCGTGTGAGGTTCTGATTAAGTAACGAATCTGGACTCAGGCCTCCAGCTACGGCACAGCGTGGTGCGAGATTCGCGGTCGGTATTTCGTATCAGCGCAGGGCTTCAGCCTTGCGAGGAGGTTAGCTTCAGCGCCGGCTTTAGCCGCTGCCCGCGCTTCTCCTCCAGCGGCTGGCTGAGAACCGAAGATCGGCGCGTCTCAAGACGTGCCCTGATACGAATCGCTCTACTTGGCTGCCGGCCAGCCATAACACGTTGCGCCTGTACTCGAGAGTACTTCAGGGGCTGAATGCTGAGTGCTGACTGCCGAATGCTTGCTCTCAATTCGCCGCCGCCGATTTTGCCGCCTTCTTGGCTTCCCGCAGCAGCTTGCGTAGCACCCGAATTCCTTTGTCCACGTGCTTTTCCTGGATGAGGAATGAAGGCAGGAAGCGCAGCACGGTTTCATGGGTGCTGTTGAAAAGCACGCCTTCAGCAAGCGCCTGCTCCACCAGAGGACGCGCCGGGATGGTGAGCTCCATAGCCTGCATCAGGCCGCGCCCGCGCACCTGTCGTACCAGGGAAGATTTTTCCGCCACGGATTTGAGCTGCTCATTGAAGTACGCTCCCACGCGGGCGGCGTTCTGCAGCAGGTTTTCGTTTTCGAGAATGGCGAAATATTCCAGGGCCACGCGGCAGGCCAGCGGGCCGCCGCCAAAAGTGGTGCCGTGCTGGCCCGAGGGCAAAACCGTGGCCAGTTCTTCGCGGGAGATGAAAGCTCCCAGGGGAATGCCGCCGGCGATGGGCTTGGCCACGACCACTATGTCGGGTGTCACGCCCCCGTCTTGAAAGGCGAACATCTTGCCGGTGCGTCCCAGGCCGCACTGGATTTCGTCAAAAATGAGCACCGCGCGATGGCGGTCAGTAGCCGCGCGCGCTTCCGCCAAAAATTCGGGCGAGCATTCGCGAATGCCGCCTTCGCCCTGGATGGGCTCCAACACCAGCGCGCAGGTGGAGTCGTCCACCGCCTGGCGCAGTGCGGCCACATCGTTCAGCGGGACGAAGGTGACCCCCGCCAGCAGCGGCTGGAAAAGATCGCGGTATTTTTGCTGGCCGGTGACCGAAAGCGCGCCAAAAGTACGCCCGTGAAACGAGCCCTCCACCGCCACCACCTTGCTCTTGGCTTCGCCGCCGCGCTGGTGGCCGGCGGCGCGGGCCAGCTTGAGTGCCCCTTCAATCGCTTCCGTGCCGCTGTTGGAGAAAAACACGCGCTGAAGGCCGGAGAGTTCGCATAACTTTTTGGCCAGCGCACCTTGGTATTCGTTGTAATAAAGATTGGAAAGGTGGATGGCCCGCGCGGCTTGCTCCCGGATGGCTTTTACAATTCGCGGATGCGCGTGGCCCAGCGCGTTCACGCCAATGCCGGTGATGAAATCAAGGTAGCGCCTGCCCTCGAGATCATAAACAAACACGCCCTTGCCGCGGGCGATGGCAAGCGGATAGCGGTTGTAAACGGGAATCAGGTAGCGGAGTTCGAGCTCGGCGATCTCTTGGAAAGTCATGTTGTTGATGATTGAATCATTCAGTCATTGCATGATTCAATGATTAAGTGCTTCAATTTAATCGTCTTCCACCCACCTGCAGCTGATTTCTCCGGCGTGCATCTCGCGGAAGATTTTTTCCGCAATGGAATCGAGCTGCGCCAGCGGATGCTGCTCGCCTTCGTAGTACAGCGACGGCGGATTGCCCAGGGGCTCGGCCCAGACCTCGTACGCTCCTCCCCCGGTTGAAATTTCCAGGTAATCGCCTTCGCGCAGGCGCCGCTTCATTTCGTCCAGATTCAGGTCAGTCGCCAATTTTATATCCTCGTTCATTCAGTAGCTGCCGGTAACACGGGCAGGTAGATCTCCACTGAGCCAGTGAAACGGGAGTGTTTATCCTAACTGATTGTCTGGCTCCAAAAATGGCAGTCCACGGGGGATGAAATAGAAAAAGTAGAGCCCAGGGCGGAAGTCCTGGGGTCATCGGCGTTGCAAACGACGATTGAGTTGCAGAGGCGCTGGACTGAAGCTGACGCGGGCTGCGGCAGGTCTCTCTGGGTCGAAATTACTGACTTCCGGGCCCGATCTACGCATTCTCACAGCCAGTGGGCGGAGTTGCAATTCTAGCTGGAGGCAACAAAACAAAATCGAGACAAACCGGAGTTTGGTGGAGACTGTTATCGTAAGCGCCTTAGAATCAACAGATAAACAAATCGTTTGCAAAATCCCATAATCCGAAGCGGACTTCCAATAATTGTAATCCGCTTCCGTCAGCGGCTTTATAATCAGATAACCCTCGCTTCTACTGGGGGTTAGCTTTTCTCCCATGGCCGTAATCGTGGCACCTGAGTTGCTTAAAACCCCGAAGGACCGGTCTATGCGGCCAGGGCGACCTGCCGCCGGACCGCCGCGCTCGCCCATGAACAAAGAGCTGCAGATCCGGTTCACCGCCGTGGTACTGGCGCTCTTGACCGTTGCCGCAGCTACCTTCGCAGTCCTCAACTTTTCCAAAGAGCGGCAGTTACAGGTTCCCGTTGATGGCGTCTGGTGGGTCGAGCAAAGCGGCCAGCTGATCGCCAAGCGCGTGGACGCCGATGGCCCGGGTGCCCGCGCCGGCATCAAGCAGGGCGACGAACTTCGCGGCATCGATGGCCGTAGCATTTCCACCCTGGCCGGGGTGGAACGCGAGTTCTACCGCGTGGGCGTCTGGAGTCAGGCCAAGTACCAGCTCACGCGCGGCTCGATCCCCCTGGAGACGCACGTCGTTTTGATTCCCGCCGACAAGTCCCTGTTCATCGGACTGCGCTTCATTGCCCTGTTCTACCTGGGCATCGGCATTTACGTGCTGCTGCGGCGCTGGACCGCGCCCAAGTCCCTGCACTTTTACATATTCTGCCTGGTCTCGTTCATCCTCTATGCCTTCCACTACGTGGGCAACTGGAGCACCTTCGACAGCGCGATTTACTGGGTGAACGCCGTCGCCTTACTCCTGCAGCCGGCATTATTCCTGCATTTCACGCTGACTTTCCCGGAAAACAAACAGTTTGTGCGTCGCCACGCCTGGGTACAGCCCCTGGTTTACCTTCCTGGGCTGACTCTGCTGGTGGTGCACGTCGCCGCCCGCGAGTTCCTGCGTGCCAGCGAGACTCTGCGCTGGAACCTGGACCGGGTGGAGATGTCCTACCTGGCGCTGCTGTTCGGGCTGGCGGCCGCGGTGCTGTGGCATAGCTACCGCGAGGCCCGTACCACCATCCTGCGCCAGCAAATGAAGTGGGTAACACGCGGCACCATCCTCGCCATCGCCCCGTTCACGCTGTTTTACGTGATTCCTTATCTGCGTGGCGACGTGCCCACCACGCTGATGAAGGTTTCGGTGCTGTCGCTGGTGTTCCTGCCGCTCACCTTTGGCTACGCCATCTTCCGTTACCGGCTGATGGACGTAGACCTCATCTTCAAGCGCGGCGTGGCTTACACGCTGACTGCCGCGGCCATCGCCGGCGCCTACTTTGCCGTGGTGGCGGGCATCGCCGAGCTGGTCCACATGCGCCTGCCCAGCACGGGCACGGTGGGAATGTTTGTGGCCATCGCGGTCACGGCTTTGCTCTTCAATCCTGTCAAAAACTGGATTCAGGCGCGCCTCGACCAGGTCTTCTACCACAAGCGCTATGACTACCGGCGCACGCTGGTGGCCTTTGGCCGCGAACTGAGCTCCGAGCCCGACCTGGACAAAATGCTCAGCATGGTGGTGGACCGCCTGTCACACACCCTGGCGGTGGACCGCATCGCCATCTTCCTGGCCCTGGGCGAGCAACCGGAGCGCTTCAGTCTGGCCAAGTCGTTCCGCATCGCTCCGATGAACGGCATCGATCTCAGTTTCCTCAGCGTTTCGCGCCCGGAAACCGGCGCCGGCCACATATTTTTTGAGAACACGCACCAGGCGATTCGTGAAACACACAGCGCCCAGGAAACCATCGCCCGCCTGGACCTGAATTACTACATCCCCTGCACCTCGCAGCAGGGTACGGTAGCGGTGCTGGGCCTCGGCAAGACGGTGGACGGCGACTATCTCTCCAGCGAAGATGTGGAGCTGCTGGAAACGCTGGCCGGCTACATCGGCATCGCCATCCAGAACGCCCGCCTTTACGCCTCGCTCGAACAAAAGGCCACCGAATACGAGCGCCTCAAGGAATTCAACGAGAACATCGTGGAATCCATCAGCGTGGGCGTGCTGGCGGTGGACCTGGAGGACCGGGTCGAATCCTGGAACTCGCAGATGGAGGTCATGTACGCCCTGCCGCGCTGGCAGGCGCTGAACCGCCCGCTCAGCGAAATCTTTCCCGCCGCCTTCATGGAGGAGTACTACCGGGTGCGCCAGAGCCCCGGCGTGCACAACTTATACAAGTTCCGTTTAGGCACGCCTTCCGGCGAAAGCCGCGTTACCAACATCGCCATCGCCCCGCTGGTCACCAAGAAGTTCAGCGTTATCGGCCGTCTCATCATCGTAGACGACATCACCGACCGCATCGAGTTGGAATCGCAGCTCTCCCACGCAGAGAAAATGTCGTCCATAGGCCTGCTCGCCGCCGGCGTGGCCCACGAGGTCAACACGCCCCTGGCGGTCATCTCCTCCTACGCGCAGATGCTGGCCAAGCAGGTGCAGGGCGACGAGCGCAAATCAACCCTGCTCGACAAAATTACGCGGCAGACCTTCCGCGCCTCGGAAATCGTCAACAACCTGCTGAATTTCTCCCGCACCAGCAGCACCGAGTTTACCCAGGTGGACGTGAACAAGGTCATTCGCGACACGCTTACCCTGCTGGAGCACCAGCTCAAAGCGGCGCGCGTTCAGGTGAATGCGGAACTCGACGACCTTCTGCCCGCCATCCAGGGCAATTCCGGCAAGCTGCAGCAGGTGTTCCTGAACTTATTCCTGAATGCGAAGGACGCCATGCCGCGCGGCGGCACCCTGCGCGTGCGCACCAGCAACGGAACGGGCGTAAACGTCACCATCTCCGATACCGGCGAGGGCATCGCCCAGGAGCACATTCACCGCATCTACGACCCCTTCTTCACCACCAAGAATTCTGCCCGCGACGGGCAGCCACGCGGCACCGGCCTGGGGCTCTCCGTCACTTACGGCATCATTCAGGAACATGCGGGCAAGATCACCGTGGAAAGCCGCCCGGGGGAAGGCACCACGTTCTATTTGGAGTTTCCCCTCGTTCGCAAGGCGGTCACCGCCTAGCGCGAAGTTGATTTCCCGTGGCGCCGCCAAAGGCGCGCTGCCTGGGGAGCGAAAAATATGGCTGAAGCTGCTGTTATTCCCCGCCGCAACCTGAGCCAGCCCCACGAGGGCTCGGCCGGCTGCGTGCTCATCATTGACGACGAAGCTGAAATCCGCGAGTCGCTCCAGACCCTGCTGGAGCTGGAGGGCTACGACGTAGAAACCGCGGTGGATGCCCAGGACGGTCTGCTCCATCTGGGCGAGCGTCCGTTCGACCTGGTGCTGCTCGACCTGGCCCTGCCCGACCGCAACGGAATCGAGGTGTTGCAGGAAATTCGCGCCCGCGACCCCCTGCTCTCGGTGATCATGATCACCGCCTACGGCACTGTGGAGAACGCCGTGCTCGCCATGCAGGGTGGCGCTGCCAACTTCATCCAGAAGCCCTGGGACAACGAAAAGCTGCTGGCCGATGTGCGCGCCGCCGTGGCCCGCCGCCGCGCCGAAGAGGAAAATGTCCAGCTCAAGCGCGCCCTCAAGCAGCGCTACAACTTCGATAACATCGTGGGCAAAAGCGAGCCCATGCTGCGCGTCTTCGACCTGGTGGCCCAGATCGCCGCCAGCCGCTCCACCGTCCTGCTGCAGGGCGAAAGCGGCACCGGCAAGGAACTCATCGCCAAGGCCATTCATCTCAACTCCACCCGCGCCGACCGCGCCTTTGTACCGGTGAACGCCGGCTCCATGCCCGCGGACCTGCTTGAGTCCACCCTATTCGGCCACGTCAAGGGCGCCTTCACCAGCGCCATTGCCAGCAAGAAGGGCCTGTTCGAGGTCGCCGACCGCGGCACCCTCTTCCTCGACGAAATCGGCACCATGAACATGGAGACGCAGAGCAAGATCCTCCGCGTGCTCCAGGACCGCAAGTTCATGCACCTGGGCGGCGTGCACGAAATCCAGGTGGACGTGCGCATCATTGCCGCCACCAACGTGGATTTGAAGCAGCTGGTGCGCGAAGGCCGCTTCCGCGAAGACCTGTTCTACCGGCTGAACGTCATTACCATTGACCTGCCGCCGCTGCGCCGCCGCCGCGAAGATATTCCCCTGCTGGTGGACTTCTTCCTGAAGAAGTATGCCGCCGAAAACCAGCGTCAGGTGCGGGAAGTCAGCCCCGAAGCCCTGCGCCCCCTGGTCAGCTACTCCTGGCCGGGCAACGTTCGCGAACTGGAAAACGTGATTGAGCGCGCCGTGGTGCTCTCCGCCGGCCCCGTCATCGGCCCTGACCTCCTGCCCGACCACATCGCCGGGCGCGGGTCCAGTCTGCCTGTGCTCGAGCACCGCCCCGATGCCTCGCTCTTCGACATCGTGGAAGATTGCGAGCGCCGCATCATCGTGGAGATGCTGGAGAAGTGCAACTGGAACCAGACCGAGGCCGCCGAACGTTTCCGCGTGCCCCTCTCCACCCTGAATCAGAAAATCAAGCGCCTCAACATTGAAATCAAAAAGCGTCTGCGGGAGTAATTTTTTTGCCGCCGGGAATCACGAGCCGGTGGTCAGGAGTCGGTCCGGCAGTTTCCGACTACTACCTACCGACTAACGTCCCCCCCTGTCATCCTGAGCGAAGTGGCCCGATTCGCTAGCGAATCGAGCCACGAAGTCGAAGGACCTCTGCGTTTGTCGAAACCGTAGTGACTGTTACAAGGAGTTCTCACCAGACGCCGGCTTCACTCCTCGCGGTCGGCACATCGAGTTATAGCATTAATGGGCGACTACTGCTTGCTCACCTCCAGCAGCAGGTGGTCAGAGAAGTTGGCGCTCAGCGTAGCGCTGCCATCCTTGGTCGTGACCGCTCCCAGATCTTTGTCATTGGCATAATCCAGCACGTGGTAGGTACCCTGCCCGAGGCCTCGCAGTTGGACCTCGCCCTGGTAGCCCTTCGAGTTCTGAGGGGCGAAGAAGGCGTAATACATCTTGCCATCCTTCTCGATGGCGTAGCCCTCGGGTGTGTCATAGCCGATGGTGTACAGGTTTCGGAACACCCCCTTGGAGAGCATCTTCTGGTTGTATATTCCGATCCACTTCTTCCACCACTCTTCCTTGTCCTCGGTCAGGTTCACGTCCTTGAAATGCGGTCCCGGGTTGGGCCACACGAACTTGGTGCCCACCACCCCGCCGGTGCCGATGGTGGAGGCGAAATCGCGGCCCAGATCACTTTCCTGGTGGGCGCCGGCAAAATTGATTCTGGTCAGCTCCACGTGATCTCCGTAGACCGGCGCTTCCGGCCCGAGCAGAGCTTTGTACATCTTGATGCGGCGGCGCACCTGCACCGAACCTACGGGGTCGGCGGTGACCGCCTGGTCCATATAGGGCAACCACGCCAGGTTAGGCGGCGTGCCGCAGGGGCAGCTTTGGGTCACGCTCTCCGGCTTCAGCGAGCGCGAGGTCTCGTAAATGATTTTGTACACCTCGCCCATGGCGTTCACCGACTCCTCTGGCGATTTGTGATGGTGCTTGGGGTTGTAACACTCGGGCACGGTGTAGATGTTGTCCAGCTTGGAGCCATCGAAGCCCCAGTCGCGAATAAAACGCTGGGTAAGCTGCCGATAATACGCTTGCACTTCCGGCAGAGAGGGATCGAGCACCGCCAAATCACGCACCATGCGCGCGTGCTTGCCGTTTTTGTCCAGGATGAGCCAGTCTGGGTGATCCTTGACCACTTGCGCGATGCCGTAGCGGTGCGATTCGTAACGGCCCTGACCGTCTTCCACCCCCAGCGGCAGCCACCAGAGCTGCGCATAAATGCCTTGCTTGTGGAAGTCGGCCACCATTTTTTTCATGGAATCGCCGGGGAAAGTATCCTTACGCGGCTCCCAGTCGCCGTAGTTGTTGAACCAGCGATCGTCGAGCGTGGCCCACTTGATGCCCATTTCCTTCAGCTTGGGAATGGTGCCCAGCATTTGCTTGGGCGTAACGTTGAACTCGTAGCCCCAGCCGCACCAGGCCACGTTGTAGGCTTCGCTCGAAGGTTTGGGCAGATTCCAGCCTTCGCGGCCAAGCGCCGTGGAATAAAGCCGCAGCGGTTCGTAGTAGTCGCCGCTATAGACCGCGACGAAGCTGCGCGGCGTGGAGTAGGTTTCGCCCGGCTGCAGAGTGGTCGCAGGCTCAACCTGCAGATCGGTGTTGATGCGGCCATCGTCGGCAACCTTAACCGGCAACGACAGGATCAGCGGCAGAGTTTCCAGGTGGCCGATGGCTTCGCCCACTGATTGTGTCCAGAACGCGACCACAGGGATGCCGCCGCCTATGCCGTTCTTGTGCTGCGCCCCCATTAAGTTGGGCTGGCTGAACTTCTGCGAGATGTGGATGACGTCGTCCTTGCCCCAGTCGTAGCTGGAGCCCTGGAAGGACCACAGGTCGTAAGGAGCGGCACTGGCATCCGCCAGCGAAGCGTTGAAGCGGTGACGCTGGGCAATGGCCTGGTCCAGGGTAAGCGGCTGCGAGCCGGCGTTTTTATATTCCACTGTGGTCACAGCCAGATTGGGGAAATCGTCGTAGACCTCGATAGCTAAGGTACTCTGCAAGCCGGGCACGGCTGACGCCTGCGCGGGAATTTCCACTCGCCGCCCACGGCCCAGCTTGCCGTGCGCGCCAGTAATCCTCGCTTGGTTGAAGTCGAGTTTGAAGTCCGCTTCCTTGCCGCCGCTCACCACCAGATCGCTGCTGCCCTGCGGCTCGTCGAGCGTGAGCTTCTTGCCTTCCTTCAGCAGCGAAGCCTGCACATAGCCCGAAGGCGAAACGTCAAATTCAGCAGTCGTTGTGCGGACCACGACCGGCCCGCCCGGATGGACGGTAATGGAAACCGGCGAAGGCCCGCCTTCCTCCTGCGCCGCCTGCGATGCTTGCTTCGAACAAGCAGGCAGCAACAGCAGAAGTCCCGCGAGAGCAACGAGTGCAGCGTTCACACTCCTAGGTTTAAGTGTCCAGAGTTGCGTTGTATCAGGGCACGGCTTCAGCCGTGCCGAAGAGACTGGGAAGAAATGGGGCTTTAGCCGCTTTAACAAGGACGTATTCATCTTGCACCTCCGGATGAAGAACCAGGTAAACCTTTGAATTGGGCAAAAATCCGTTCCGCATTGCGATGATAGACCTTCTCCAGCACCGCATCCGGCAGCTTCATGCCGTAAATTTTCCAGCGCCCCTGCCCGGGATAGCCGTAGTAATCGAAGTACTCGTCGTCAGTTTCCAGCCAACGGAAATAGTTGCTGTACATCTTCGCGCTGGGCGGGCTGTCAGTGCCGAACATGATGCGGTTCTGATACTTCAAAAAGAATTCCCGGGCACGCCGCGGCTCCCGTCCCAGTTCCGCCTCGCGAGCGCCAAATTCTGTCATCACGTTCGGCAGGCGGTCGAGCAGTTGGGAAACATAGTCCAGGTTCTCCGGCCAGTTCGCCACATGCAGCGCGACGAAAGTTGTGTGCGGATGCTTGGCAAACATGTGGTCGCGCTGCGCCATGACTTCCTCTTTGCTGGGAAAGCCGTGGTCGTAGAAACTCCAGTCCGGGTGCTCGATCAGTTCCTCGTAGCGCTCATTCTCGCCATTGATCGGATGAAAGAAGGCCTCAGGATCGGTGACGTGAATGGATACTGGAATGCCCAGGCGACCGCACTCCTCCCACACCGGGTCGAGGCGAGGATCGTCCACGGGAATCAGCTTGCCGGATTTGTCGCGGTCCTGGAGCCCTAGGTCCTTCAACACTTTCAGACCGCGCGCGCCGCGGCGCACCGCGTCGTCCAGGTCGGCCACCATAGCCTTGGGGTCGTCAATCTTCGAATAATCAATCTGGGTGAAGACCATGAAGCGCCCGGGATAGGGCTTCACCATCTCGTCCACCACGCGCTGCAGCTTCTCGCGCCACTGGCCGGTAAGAATCACGACTGTGCGCACGTTGGCTGCGTCCATTACCTGGATCACCTTTTGCGGGGGCACGTGCTCGTCAATGCCCATCGCGTCATTGATGTGGTTGTGCACATCAATTACTCGAAACTTGGCCCGGTGGATGGGTGTGACCCGAGCATGCATCATGGACTGCGGGTGAAAGTCGCGCAGCAGCAGGGTTTCGCGTTCTTTGGCGTTGGGCGCAGACTTATAGCTGATTTGGCCCTGTTTTTGATCCTGCGCAAACAACAGGGAGGCGGACAACAGAGCAGCAACAACCAGGGTACGGCGCATGTAAGGCCTCGACTTGTAGCGCCGGCATCTTGCCGGCTGTCCGGCGGGCGTCCCGCCCGCCCTGCAGTTAATCACTTTTCGGTGGCATTGTCGGCTTTTCCACTGGCGGCGTCCAGCGCTTGTTCTCCGTGGGCGTGAACATCTTGTTGACCGCCGAACCGCTCACATTCACCGTGAACCTCTTCTCCGCTGGCACTCCGTCCACGCCATCTACGGTCAATTGCACGGTTCGCTCGCCCTCAATGGTGTAGGTGTGGTGAACGCTGGCGCCGTCCGACTTCACGCCATCGCCGAAGTCCCAGTGATATCCCACTGCCGGAGTGCCCTTCTCATCCACCTTGGCGACGAAGTTAAGGGTCTCGCCCATCTTGGCTTGCGGCGGAACCTCTGCGGTAATCGCCGGCGCGGCGGCAGGAACGGAACCATCCACAATCTTGATCACGCGCACCGAATGCGGGGGCTGATTGTCCAAGGCCAGCGAACCATTGTTGATGGCTACCGGTTTCTCCCCGTCCAAAACATCAAGCGCCTGGTACTGGCCGCTCGCCGGTAGCTTCAAGTCCGCCATCTTGAAAGTGTGGGATGTAGCCTGCTCGGTCCAGTTGAACACCGTCAGAATCGACTGATGGGCATCCTCGCGCAGGAGAAAGATGCTGGGCATCTGGTCTTCGGGGCGATAGGTCATGAGGTCCAGCGGCAGAGATGCGCGGCCTATACGCGCCATGTTGAGCAAGTCCTGGTTCTCCACCAGCGCCATGCGGTCGGCATCCTGGCCCAGCGTCGGAAGGTCGTCGCCAATTTCGTACATGCCGCCGGAAACTGCCGAGAGCACAATTGACACCTTGGCCTCATCCAGCGTGAGCGGCGTCTGGCCGCCGTGCCAGGTGTGCTCGGGTATGGTCTGCCGCGAAACCGAGAAAGCATCGGGATCACTGACGAAGAAATTGCGGTTCATATAGTAGCGGGCCGCGATGCCTGGCGCCGCCTCCCGGCTGGCCACAAAGGCGTGGCCGGTATCCAGCGAGATGCGGCCCGTATCCACGATGCCTACGGGATTGAGCATGGGGCTGCCGTCTTTGTCGAGGATCACGTGCTCGCCTACGGCTTGGCGTATGACCTCCAGCCCAATGCGCTGCGCCTGCAGTGCGGTGGTGTTGGGAACGAAGTGGTGGCCTTCCACCGAGCTGTCGTCCATGAAGTCCATTTTGATGTAGCGGATGCCCCAGTCATGAGACAGGGTGTGGTACGTCTGGCGCAGATACTCCTGGGCTCCGGGATTGGTCGTATCCAGAGCGTAAAGCTGGTCTTTGTCCTGGGTGACGTGCCCCAGGTGAATGGGCTGTCCGGCGCGGTTCTGCACCAGCCAGTCTTTGTGATTCTGGAACAGCCAGGAGCGCTCCGAGACTTCGAAGGGCGCGGTCCAGATGCCGAAGGTCAGGCCCAGGTGCCGCACGTTATCGCCAATGAACTTCATGCCCCGGGGGAAATTGGTGGCGTTGGGTGTGGAATACTCGCCGCGCGCGTACTGGTAGCCCTCGTCAATATGGAAATAGGTGTAACCGAGCTTTTTAAGGTTCTGCGCCAGCCATTGGGCGTTGGTCAGGGCAGTGCCCTGCGTGAGGCCGAAGTAGTAGGCGGTCCAACTCCACCAACCGATCGGAGTGGGGGCGCTTACGCGAGAGTGGTGCAGGATGCGAATGGCATCGCCATAGTTTTCCAACTGGGCGTGATAATCCGGTCCTGCCGCGACCATCAAGGGCTCGGCGGAAAGGGATTCTCCCGGCCCCACCGGGAGGCTCAAATCGATCTGGTCGTCCGGAGGCGCATTCTTCAGCGACTCGCCCTTGAGAATCTCGGTGGTACCTGTGGATTCCACATCGTAGGAGGCGATGTGCAACTCGGGAGCATTCTGGGCCTTAAGATGAAAAATGGTAAGAAAGCGCTCCGAACTCAGCGCTCCCAGGAACAGGCTTTGCCCGCTCTGCCGGTTGAAGATGAGTTGGCTGCCGACGGCCCGGTGCATGCCATTGGCAGGCTCTGCCAGGTCCATAAGCTTCATTGCCGGCCGGTCTTCGCTGTAGCTGTCGGAGAGTACGCGGTCGGAGGAAGCCGGCCCATTCAGGTTTATAATCGGCTCTCCCAGGCCTTCGATGACGCGGATTTGCTGCACTCGCAGTTGTTTGTCTGTTGTGTTGTGAACTTGCACCCCAATGCTGCCGTAGGGCTGGTGATCGTAAAGGCGCAGGGAGCAGACCAGGTCGGGCTGGCCGCTCAGCCCGGTGTGAGTGACCGTGAGCATGTGCCCGGAGCCGAGGTCATCCGTAAAGCCGCTTTGCACGGCCTCATGTTTGGGATAGGCGGCGGCCGGCAACATCCGGAAATCAACCAGCGCCGCCACTTGGGCGTGCAACACGGGCGCGGTCGCGCCGTGCTCGCTGATCGAGTAGGAGCCGTCGGAGGCTACGCTGATTTCCAGGCCGGCATTGCGTACCGTGGCCAATGGCCGGGCGCGGGCTGCGCGCTTCTTTTTACGGGCGCCCCAGGCAGGGAGGATAACAACCGGCAGCAAAAGTAGGCTGGCGACCAACTTTCGAATGCTTTCCATTTTCACCTCGGTCCCAGGGGGCGGCTGGAACCCGGCTGATGTCGGGCGACGCTGCTGTCGCCTGCGGTCGGGTCGTAACTCCCTCCCCTGATTGTGGGAAACCATACGTTGTATATGAAAATTCAGCAGCCGTCCAGAAACTTGTAAGCAAACGTCAGGGCAAAGTTTCTCCTTGACAGGCACCCGGAACGAAACTAAAAGTAAGAGTCCGTAAAGTTCTGTAAGGCGACTCAGCCTCCCCATGTTCGCCCCGGGGGAGCATGGACGCACGCAGCACAATTTCGAACCCCGGGCAGGAGTCTCGCCATGCGTCGCGCTACCACATCCTGCAACTTCTCTTCGCGTTTTCTGCTGATCCTGCTGGCCTGCCTGAGCCTCACTGCGGGGCTCTGGGCCCAGAAGGACACGGGCACCATCGCCGGCACGGTCACCGATCCTTCCGGCGCCGTCCTGGCCAACGCCAAAGTATTAGTAACGGATTTAGACCGTGGCGGCGCCTTCACCACTACTACCAATCAGTCGGGTGAATATGTCGCCAGCCCGCTGAAGGTCGGTCGCTACACCGTCACCGTCGAACATACCGGCTTCAAGCGCGCCATCTCCCAGCCCGTGTCGCTGGATGTGCAGCAGCGCGCGGTGGTCAACATCAAGCTGCAACTCGGCCAGGCCACCGAGTCGGTCGAAGTAACCGGGTCGGCGCCCCTGCTGGAAACACAAACCTCGGAGCTGGGCCAGGTGGTGAACGCAAGACAGGTCTCCAACCTGCCGCTGAATGGCCGCAACTTTGCCCAGTTGGCGCTGCTCACCGCCGGCACCACGCCCAGCGAACCGGGGGCTCGCGACGAGCAGAGCTTTGGCTTCAGCGCCGGCGGCGCCCGCTCCCTGCAGAACAACTTCCTGCTTGACGGGATTGACAACAACTCCAATCTTCCCGACCTGCTCAACGAGAGCAACTATGTCATTCAGCCGCCGGTGGACGCGCTGCAGGAATTCAAGGTGCAGACCAACGCCTATAGCGCCGAGTTTGGCCGTGGCAACGGCGCTATCGTGAACGCCGTCATCAAGTCGGGCACCAACAGCCTGCACGGCAGCGGCTGGGGCTTCCTGCGCAATAACGTGCTCGATGCCCGCAACTTCTTCGACCCGGTCGGGCCCACTCCGCCCTACGAGCAGTATCAGTTCGGCGGCACCCTGGGCGGTCCCGTCTTTATTCCCCATGTCTACGACGGGCGCAACAAGACATTCTTCTTCGTGGATTATGAGGGCCTGCGCATCCACCAGGCCGACACTCAGACCCTGCTTGTGCCGGACGCCCTGCAGCGTGCCGGCAATTTTGACAACCTGCTCGACACCAGCACGCAAACCGGAGTGGACTGCAATGGCCGGCCCACTTACGGGGGCGAACTCTTCGACACACGCCTGACGCAAATCAGCGCCGGCAGCCCCACCGGCTTGTGCGGTGTGCCCATTGGCGGCTACACGGCAGGTGGGCTGCCGACGAATATCATCCCCGCAGGCAAGATTGACCCTTTGGCGGCAAAACTAATGGCTCTGTTCCCCGCGCCCAATGTTACCGGCAATCCCGCTTTTAACTACATTGCCAACCCGGTGGAGAACACCCATCGTTCGAATTTCGACACACGCATTGACCAGAAATTTTCCGACAAGGACAATGCCTTCATTCGTTTCAGCTATGAAAACCAGCCCCGCATCATTCCTTCGCCGTTCCAGAGCAGCATTGCCGATGGCGGCGGCTTTTTCAGCGGCATTGAGGACAACTCCTACCGCAGCGTGGCCCTGAGCGAAACCCATGTGTTCAGGCCCACCCTGGTGAACGAGTTCCGCTTCGGTTACAACCGCGTCAACTCGCACCGCTTCCAGTTCAATTTCGATAAGGACATCTCCGGGCAGATCGGATTTCCCGGCGTGCCTTTCGGACCGCAGAACGGCGGCTTGCCCCAACTCAACTTTGACGACGGCAGCGCGCCTACGCTGGGCAGCCCCACCTTCCTGCCGTCCGTGGAACTGCAGAACACCTATGTGCTCTCCGACAACCTGACTTGGGTTAAAGGCAAACACACGGTGAAATACGGCACGGAGATTCGGCGCGAGGAGTTCACCATCTTCCAGCCCGCAGAATCGCGCGGCACCGAGGGCTTCAGTAACGGCTTCACGGACAATCCTGCCAATCCCGGCACTGGGGGCTTCGGCCAGGCTTCCTTCTTGATCGGCCTGGCCGATGGCGGCGGTATTAACAACCTGCATAACGTGGACTACCACCGGCCTATTTACGCCTTCTACACTCAGGATGACTGGCGCGTTACTCAGAAACTCACCCTCAACCTCGGCCTGCGCTACGAACTCTTCACCACGGTGAAAGAAAAGTTTAACGAGCAGGGGACGTTTGATCTCAACAATCCCACGACCCCCACCATCATCGTGCCCAAGGGCCAGACCATGCAGTTGACACCCACCTTGGCTTCCCAGATCCGGGTGTCGCCCACCGGCAGCAGCGGCCTGGTCCCAGTGGATACCAACAATTTTGCGCCGCGCATCGGCTTCGCCTACCAGTTGACGCCCAGCACCGTGGTGCGCGGAGGCTACGGCCTCTTTTATGGAGGACAGGAAAACGGGCCCTATTCCAATCCCAGCCCGGGCTTCAACCCGCCGTTCTTTGTGACGCAATCGTTCAACTCGCCCTGCGGGGCGGCGTCGGCGAATCCGGCCCTGTTTGCCTCCGGCAACGACTGCGCCGTGCCCGGCATCAGCAACCAGCCGGGTGGAATTCCCGGTTCTGCCGGCTTTTCCGTAGGTTTCCCCGCAACCTCTCTCACCGACCCCAACACTCCCACCCTGTTCACTGTGGATCCGCGTCTGGTCACGCCCTACATGCAACAGTGGAACTTCGGCATCGAGCGGCAGTTGGGTGGCGATACCATGCTGCAGATCACATATGCCGGCTCCAAGGGCACCAAGCTGTTCACCTTCTACAACGGCAATCAGGCTGACCCCTCGCCCGATCCCAACGCCTCGTTTGCTCCGCGCCGCCCTGTGCCCGCCATTGACACCAGCGTCAGCCTGTTCGCCTCCGATGGCGGCTCCAAGTACAACTCGCTGCAGACCCGCCTGGAGAAGCGCTTCACCCACGGCTTCTCCCTGCTGGCCAGCTATACCTATTCCAACGCCGAGGACAATGCTTCCAACGCCAACCTGGGCTCGCAAAACAACGACGGCTTCCGGTGGTTCAAGCATCCCGAATGGGAATGGGGCCATGCCTCCTTCGACGTGCGCCACCGCTTCACGCTGAGCTACATCTATCAGCTGCCTTTTGGCCGCGGCCAGCGCTATCTCAGTGGGGCCAGCGGGGCTGTAGAGCAGATTCTCGGGGGCTGGCAGGTGGCTGGCATCACAACCATTTCCTCCGGCAATTGGTATACCCCGGTGGATGGCAACGGCGGTTTCGCCAACTCCGACGGGGGGCAACTGCCTGATGTGGTGGCCGACCCCAACAGCAGCCGCCATTGTCTGCCGGGCACGTTCTTCAATACCTGCGCCTTCGTGGATCCGCCGCTGGGCTCTTTCGGAAACGCCGCTCGCAACTCCGTGCTCGGACCTGGATTCCAGGAGTGGGATGCCTCCATTTTTAAGACTTTCTCGGTCACCGAGCGTGCCAAGCTTGAGTTCCGCAGCGAGTTCTTCAACTTCCCCAATCACACCAACTTCCTGCTCTCCAAGTCGGGCCCGCAGGAGAGCAACAACTCCACCGTTCTGGGAGCCTCGCAGTTCGGCTTCCTGACCGCGGCGCGACCACCCCGGCAGATCCAGTTCGCTTTGAAGCTTTCGTTCTAATCGCTGTTGAACTCTTTCCTGGCCGAACCCTTCTGGGTTCGGCCTTTTTGTCTACGGTCAAGTTGACTTGCTGCAACGGGCAGCCTTTTTTGTGGAGTCATCCTGAGCCCCTTCAGGGACGAAGGATCTCGCGTGCAGCCCCGCGATGTTCAGCGAGCCCGATTTCTGTACAATCCTCCTGCATGCCCACAACCGTCCGGTCATTCGCCAAAATCAACATTGGCCTCTGCATCGGCGGACGGCGCCCCGATGGATTCCACGAGCTGCGCACTCTGTACCAGACCATTGCCTTGCATGACCGGGTCATCGTAACTGTGAGCAAAGGCGCCGGAATCGAGGTTCACTGCGCGACTCCCGGTGTTCCACTGGACAAGAGCAATACCTGCTGGCGCATAGTCGAGCGGGCGATGGCCCTGCTGGCAACTCCCGGCCGGGTGCGAATCGAAATCGAGAAGCACCTGCCGGTGCAGGGCGGCTTGGGCGGGGCATCGTCCAACGCGGTAGCCGCCCTGCTGGCCCTGGAGCGGGAGCTGAAGCGCGAGTTGCCGTGTCCCGACAAGTTTCGCCTGGCCGCTCAGATTGGCTCTGACCTGCCCGTCTTCCTGATTGGCGGCACAGTGCTCGGGGTAGGGCGGGGAGAGGAGGTCTATCCCCTCCTGGAATTGCCCGCGATGTCCTGCGTGCTGGCCACGCCCGACATCGCGGTCTCAACCCCGCAGGCCTTTTCTGACTGGGACCGCGCCCAGGAGCAAGGGAAATTGACGGACTGCGCCCCCTCCGATAAAATCAACCTGTTCTGTTCCGCCATTTTCAGCGGTTTGAACGGCTTATTGTCCCGGCCCTGCGAGGTGGCCGGGCGGCATTCTTCCGGTGTCCCTGCCAATGAGGGCAGGGGCCGGGCCGAGACCCAGCTGCTCGACCTTGTCCGTACCGGGATCGCGAACGACTTTGAAAAAGTCGTATTCCCGCAGCATCCCGAACTGGCCAAGGTAAAAACTATTTTGCAGGACGAGGGGGCGCTATATGCTTCCCTGTCTGGCTCTGGATCCACGGTTTACGGGCTCTTTGCCTCGCGCGAGGCCGCACAGAAAGCCGTGGTCAGGTTGGAGGCGCAGCGAACTCGCGCCCACATGACCACTACTGTGTCGCGGAAGCAGTATTGGGAGCAGTTGCTGGTGGCGGAAACTGACAATTGACAACTGACCACTGACAACTGACCACTGGGTTTGGGCGACAACTGACCACTGACAACTGACCACTGACCACTGGGTTTGGGCGGTCGACTAATGGTAGGTCAAGTTGAGCCGTCTTGCGGGCGTGAGCGCAGCGGGAGCCCGCAGGCGAAATCCTGAGCGCAGCGAAGGATCTCGGAGTTTGGGCGGTCGACTAATGGTAGGTCAAGTTGAGCCGTCTTGCGGGCGTGAGCGCAGCGGGAGCCCGCAGGCGAAATCCTGAGCGCAGCGAAGGATC
>DATFDP010000285.1:0-3559 GCA_035252015.1 Terriglobales bacterium | reverse complement strand
ATACGGCACGATAGCACGCGCATTCACGGCATCAACGCAGCGGGCCAGGCAGTCGGCGAGTCGGGCCATTCGCATGGCGCTGATACTCACGCGTTTTTCTGGCAGCGCCAAGGCGGCATGCGCGATATTGGGACGCTAGGGGGCGGCGACTACAGCTCAGCGTTCGGCATCAATGATTCCGGCCTGGTGGTGGGAACTTCGAATACCGGTACCAACCTGCGCGGCTTTTCATGGACTGCTTCGGGTGGCATGCACGACCTTGGCGCATTGCCCGGAGCTTCTGACAGCCAGGCATACAGCGTGAACAACGCAGGGCAGATCGCCGGTGCGTCAGGAAGTCATGCCGTAATCTTCAGCAACGGTACAGTTCAGGACCTGGGGACTTTAGGCGGCCCTACCAGCGAAGCTCATGGCATAAACAATTCCGGACAGGTAGTCGGAATGTCGCAGACCACTGACGGCCGCAATCATGCGTTTCTGTTCACCGGCGGCGCCATGCAGGATTTGGGGGTTCTGCCCGGCGACCTTCAGAGCCGGGCCGACCACATCAACGACGCAGGGATGGTGGTCGGCGCTTCCACCGGGACCGGAGGCGTTCGTGCATTCTTCTGGACCGCAGCCGGGGGAATGGAGCCGATCAACGCGCTTACCGGCGGCGGCTACAGCGAAGCTTTTAGCGCAAACAGCCTGGGACAAGTTGTGGGCGAGTCGGGCAGCTCGCTGGGCACGCGGGCTTTTCTGTGGACCCACAACGGCGGCATTGTTGACCTGAATACTCTGGTGCCGACTCTGCCAAGCGATGTGGTTTTGACAGGAGCTTTCTCCATCAATGACAAAGGCGTAATCGTCGCCTTCGGCGTACAGAACCCTAACGTGAGCCAGCATCAGGAAGTCAATATCGACAGCCACATTCATGCCGGCCCTACGCGTGTTTTCGTCCTGACTCCCCAATAATTGAGCTCAGTTGATGAGTGGCCGTTTCGTGTGCCACGCCGTGCGTTTCTCATAGGCACGGGCCACCGCAAGAACTGTTCCTTCACTCCCGGGAGCGCCGACAATCTGTAAACCAATAGGCAAGCCCGATTTGGAGAAGCCGCAAGGAATGGAGATCGCCGGAAGTCCAAAGACATTAAAGGGCCGAGTATTGCGGAGCATGAGCAGCTCGGCGTTGCGCAGGTTGGCAGGGTCGGCTTTCAATTCAGCAAGACCGGGCGCCAGCACAGGAGTGGTGGGAGTAACGATCAGATCCACTTCTTCGAACAGGTGCAGTATCTCGCGCCGCTGCTGCCATAGTTCGCGCTGCCTTTGAATGTATTGACCAAGCGTGACATCAGCGCCGCTGCGGATGCGACGTAGCGTGTCAGGATCGTACTCAGCTTCATGAGCCGGAAGATGCCGCTGGTGATACACCCAGGGCTCGCAGCGAACCAGAGTGCGATCCGTTTCAAATCCGAGATCAATATTCCTCGTCGCCTTGGTGAAATGGCCGATCTCGGCTACTGCAGCGTCCACCGCCTGCTCGACTTCCGGCGCGAGGCCCTCCCAGAATTTTCGTGGAGTTCCAATCCTCAGCGCCGCGCAATCTTCCTCCTCGATGGCAGACGGATAGTACACAGGAGGAAATTTCTGGCAGTAAATGTCGAGATGGTCGTAATGCGCAATGGCCTGCAGCAGCAGCGCCGTGTCGAGCACCGTGCGGCACATTGGGCCCGCGTGATCGAGCGACCATGAGAGCGGAATGACCCCGCGAACAGACACCAGACCGTAGGTCGGCTTGAGGCCGACGATGCCGCAGCAGGCGGCGGGCAGTCGAATGGAGCCTGCGGTATCGGTCCCGATCGCGCCGTAGCAGAGAAAGGCGGCGACGGCCGCGGCGGATCCGGAAGACGAGCCTCCGGTCACGTGCTCCTGATTCCAGGGATTCCGTGCCGGGCCGAAGTGACCGATAACGCCGCTGCCGCCGTAAGCAAACTCGTGCAGGTTGAGTTTCCCGAGCAGCACTGCACCGGCGAGTCGCAACCGCCGCACGACCTCCGCGTCTTCCGACGGAACATAATGCTCCAGCACCTTGCTGGCAGCGGTGGTGCGCACGCCTGCGGTTTTCGCCAGGTCCTTTACTGCAAGAGGAATCCCATGCAGTGGGCCTTTCCACTCGCCGCGCATGATTTCAGCCTCGGCTCGCCGGGCTTCATCCAGCGCCGATTCCGCAGTCACCGTGATAAAGGCGTTCAGCGAGGGATTCAGATGCTCAATGCGACGAAGGCACGCTTCCGCGAGATCTACGGGAGAAAGCTCCTTTTTCTGGATTGCCTGGCTGGCCTGAGCTAGATCGAGAAACGGCAGATTGGCGGAATCAGTTGCAGTCACGGGCATCGCAGATGAGAGAATAACACCGCAAGCCGACTCGGGCGGTTCAGTGCCCGACCGGAGGGACCCTTGGCCACCGCAGTAACTCCAAAACCCAAAAAGCAACCCCGTCTTCTTTGGTGGGCGCTGATCGTGGTTGCGATATTTGTCATCGCGGGATCGGTGTTCTTCTATTTGCGTCCTTTGCTGGTGATCTCCGGCGTTCAGCGCGCGGCGGAATGGAAACTGGGTCTGACGGAACACTATGTTCGGCTAGGGCAATACAGGATCCGCTACCTCGTAGGCGGCTCGGGGAAGCCGTTGGTACTGGTGCACGGATTGGCAGGGCGGGCTGAAGACTGGTTGCCGCTCGCGCCCGCGCTGCGCGATGCAGGTTACCGAATTTACGCGTTGGACCTGCTGGGCTACGGCCGATCCGACAAACCTGATGTGGACTACTCGATTGCGCTGGAGAGCGACATCGTCCGGCAGTTCCTTGATAGCCAGCACCTGCAGCAGCCGGACCTTGCCGGTTGGTCCATGGGCGGGTGGATTGCCGGAAAATTTGCCGTGGAGAACCCGGAGCGCATTCATCGGCTCATCCTGCTGGATAGCGCAGGGCTGAGATTCGATGCGGTGAATGCCGCGGCTTTGCGTCCAAAAACGGAGGCGGACCTGGCGCATATGATGCGGGTGCTCACGCCCCGTCCTATGCACGTGCCCAGCTTTTACGCCCAGGATTTCCTGCGCCATTTCGCCGAAGAGGACTGGATCGTCGGCCGAGCGCTGAAAGCCATGTACACAGGAAAGGACCTGCTTGACGGCAAACTGGCCGCAGTGAAGGTTCCGGTTCTGCTGGTGTGGGGCAAAGAGGATGTTCTGACGCCGCCTTTGATTGGCGAGCAGATGCGCCAGGAGATGCCGCAGTCAATCCTCTATCTAGTGAACGGTTGCGGGCACCTTGCACCGGTGGAGTGCAGTAAGCCAATAGGCGCGGAGATGGTGAAGTTCCTTCGGGCCGATCCGCCGCTAGCTCCTGGCGAGCAGACGATTGCCACGAGGTGACGGAACCTATTGCCGCGGATTAAGGGAGATTCGCCGGTCGGAAGCTTCTTGCCTGCGTAACCTTCTCCGCCAAAATTCGTATTCATGAATATGGAACCTTTGGTCCTTGTGCAGCGTTTAACATTGTTCGGAAACAAAACCTCTGCAG
>DATFDP010000284.1:0-5645 GCA_035252015.1 Terriglobales bacterium | reverse complement strand
GTTACGGTGCAGCCCGTCACCTATATAGCCGCGCGCTTTGATCTGATTGCCACCGCCCTGGGAATCTGGGCGCTCGTGATTTACTTGCGCTTCCGAAAAAGCGGTGCAGCCGCGGCTTATACGCTCGCCCTCCTCTTATTCTTCGCCGCCACCTTCGCCAAGGAGAGCATCTATGTTCTCCCTCTCCTGCTCGTCTGGCTGGAACTGATGCTAATGTGCGCCCGCAACTGGACAGCGGTTTCCGGCTTCTTCGCCGTCGCCGCCGCAACCTTTGCCTATCGTTGGCGCGTGTTGCATGGCATTGGCGGCTATCGGGCAGCAGGCGGTTCGCCCGCGGTTCTGGCGCTGGGCCGCAAGGCACTGGCCGCAGTCTTCCTGCGCGCGCCCGCGGAGACCCTGCTCGGCTACAACTGGCACCAGCCTCCCGCCTGGCGAGTGCTTGCTATTGCCGCCGCCACCACGGCGGTGCTGCTCTCGCTACTTTTTATCTCCCGGCCTGGTCCGCAGCGGCGACGCCCGGTCTGGTTTGCACTGGGCTGGATGGTAATTGCGGTTTTACCGGCGCACTTCCTCTTGTGGACCACCGACCCGGCCCTGCTCTGGTCACGCGTGCTCTACATTAGCGCTATTGGGATGGCCATCCTGCTTGCAACTCTGCTGAGTGGCGTTGCCGATATTCGCTTGCGTCGGGTTTGGACCAGTCTGCTGTCGATTTGTTTCCTGCTCGGTATGTGGCACAACCTCTCTGCCTGGCGCTCCAACTCCAGGATTACCCGCCAATTCCTGGCCGCCCTTCCACGGGTGCAGCCCTCTCCGCCACGTGATTCCGAATTCGTAATTACCGGCATGCCCATTGAGCTTTGCGGTGTGCGATTCTTCCTCACTGGATTAAGTCCCGCCATACAATTGGCCTACGGGCGGCCTGACCTCAGCGCCCGCCGCCCCTCCGAGCCCGCGCCGCCGCGCCCCAATGCGCCGGCGATTGATCTGCGCTGGACCGGCCAACCTCCAAATTTCGTCGTCCCGGCTCAAACTTCATCCGCGAACCCGACCCCAACGAGTTCTTCTGCAACTCCATGCAAGTGAGGCAACTCGGCTCCCATTCGGTGCAAGGGTACCCTGCGCGCCACCGCACATGGTCGTAGAGACGTAATTTGTTTCGTCTTGTTTCGCGCTCCGCGTCATTCTGAGCGGGTTCAATCGGTCAGCATCTCGTACGTACCACGGACACCCTCTGCTTTACTGAAAAGACCTGCTCGCCGCTGCACCAGCCCGGCAGGGCGAAACAGCTTTTAGCCCAGGGCCGAAGCCTGGGTAGCGCAGTTAAAAAAAATTCTGCGCGACCGAGCCGCGCGAGGAAGCGCATCCGATCGCCCCTGTCCCGACGTGCCAACACCTCCACTCCCCGCCCGCCCCTGCCGGCGCTATAGTTAAAGCACCAAATCCTCATGAAGCCGGCCCAAACACTTCTGGCGGTCCTCCAATCGCCATGGCGAAACGTCCTGCTCCTGGCGCTCCTCGCCCTGCTGTTGCTGCCCGGCTGTTCCCGCCGGACTCAACCAAAAGAAACCGCCTATGTCACCGTGCCTCAGGTCTACCTGCGCGACCGTATTGCCGCCGTCTACAATCGCGTGGCGCTGGCCAGCAATGGCGAGCGCGTCCAGGTGCTGGAGCACTCGCGTCGTTTTGTCCGTGTGCGCACTGCGAACGGCAAGGAAGGCTGGGTCGAAGAACGCTATCTGGTTGGTCAGGACGTTTACGACCAGATGCAGAAAATGGCGGCCGACAATCGCGACACTCCCGTCATGGCCGCGGGGACGACCGACAACGACACCAACATTCATATCGCTCCCGATCGCGATGCCCAGCATCTTTACCAGCTCAAGGCCGGAGCCAAGGTGCAGATCCTCAAGCGTGCCACCGCGGCTAAGCCGCAGCCCGCCACCATTCCTGTACGCGAAGACGTCAGCCGCAAATCGGCCCCCCCTCAGCCCGCGTTGGAAGACTGGTGGCTGGTGCGCGACCCTGATGGGCGCGTCGGTTGGGTGCTCGCACGCATGGTGGATATTGATGTCCCCCTCGAGGTCGCCCAATACGCCGAGGGCCGGCGCATCGTTGGCGCGTTCGTTCTCGACCAGGTAACGGACGGCGACAAAAAAGTCCCGCAGTACCTGATGGTGCTCACCGAGCCCCACGACGGCATGCCCTTCGACTTCAACCAGGTGCGCGTTTTTACCTGGAACGTGCGACGCCACCGCTACGAGACCGCTTACCGCGAGCGCAAGCTGTTCGGCGTCTTTCCCGTCACCGTCACTCACGAAAATTTCGACAAGGAAGGCGATCTGCCTGTGTTCATCCTGCATGTGCAGGACGAGTCCGGCAAAGTAGTGGAGCGCAAGTACAAGCTCAATAGTCCCATCGTCCGGCGTGTGCTCTCCCCCGCGGAAGAAGCAGAAAAGACGGCACATCCGGCGCCTCGCCGCTCCCGCCGCCCCCGCTAAGCACCTTTTCTGCCTGGCAAGGCATCAGCACAGCAAACGGCAGAATCCAAATTGGAGCGAGGTCATGCCCTATGGCGGAAAAGGTTAAACAGCTTAATTTGCAACGAGATTATAAGAACTACCTTTATTACCTCGACGGCGAAGGCAACGTATGCCAGAAACCCAAGTCCGGCAAAGGCGACTCCAAGGTTCTCGTGCCCCACGCTGTCGAGCGTGACAACCAGTTCCTGTATTTCATTGATAAGGATGGCGATGTAGCCCGCTCGCGCCGCGGCAGCAAAAAAAGCGCTGCCTGATCTGAACTACCATGCTCGTGTTTCGCCCAGGCCGGCGTGCCCGCCCCGGAAACGCCTTGCTGCGGGCATTGCTCCCGCTTCTTCGTGATCTGGATGTGTCCCCTGCAGTTCTTTCCTCCGGCGTGCGGCTGGAAGCCATGCTGCGCTGCGGTGAACTGGAATGCGCTCTGGCTGATATGGACTCTCCAGATGCTGCTACCGTGGCCGCCTCCACCGACGCGCTGGCAGGGGTGCTGCTGGGCTTTTCCCCGAGCATTTCCTTATCGCAACTTGTCAGCCGTTTAACCTGCATTGTCCCGCCTGAACAGATTACAGTTTCCGTCCCTGAAGGGTTCGCCTACTACGCGCTGCATCCGCTGCGTTACGCGGAACTGGCCCGCGCCTTGCCTCTGTCCTCCAGCCATGTGGCCGTGGTGGGCATTCGCAGTATCGGCGCTACTCTGAGCGCGGTGGTTACGGCAGCCTTGCGGCGCCTTGGCCGTGCGGCCGAGCGCATCACCGTCCGTCCCCAGGGCCATCCCTTCGACCGCCTGACTGAATTCAATTTCGGTCACCGCCTCTGGCTGGCCGCGCAGCGCGCCCGCCGAGCAGAATTCCTTGTGGTGGATGAGGGCCCTGGTCTCAGCGGCTCCTCTTTCCTCTCCGTAGGCGACGCGTTACTGCAGGCTGGCGTGCCCCGCAACAGCATCACCTTCCTTTGCGCCGCACAACCTGATCCTTGCCGCCTGCGCGCTCGCGACGCCGCCCGACGCTGGCTGGAATTTCGCTCTTACGCCGTTCGCCAGCCCGTTGCCCCCGCCGATGCCGCCGCTGACCTCAGTGGCGGGCTGTGGCGCCATCACGTTTTCGATGTCGCCTGCAATTGGCCGGGATCTTGGGTAAGCATGGAGCGGGCCAAGTTTCTTTCTCGCGATGGCCGCCAGTTCTTTAAGTTTGAAGGCTTGGGACATTATGGCGTGAAAGTAGCCGGGCGGGCCCGCGCTCTCGCCGACGCTGGTTTCGCTCCCGCTGTGGAGAACGCCGGCGACGGATACCTCGCCTATGCCCGCGAATCTGCCCTTCCCGCCACTCGTATGGATCTGTGTTCGGCGCTGCTGGATCGTCTGGCCCATTACTGTGCCTTCCGTGCCTCCGCGTTTCTCGAATCTTCAGTTAATGCGGAAGAACTTTCCGCTATGGCCGCCTGGAATTTGCACGAGGAATTCGGCGTGCCTTACGAACCCGCATCCGCCAGGCTCGAAATTGCGCTCCCCGTGCTGGCCGACGGCCGCATGCAGCCGCATGAATGGTTGCTGACACAACGCGGCATCCTTAAAGTGGATGGCGCCTCCCATGGCGACGACCATTTCTTCCCCGGTCCCGCTGATATCGCCTGGGATCTGGCCGGCGCCATCGTGGAATGGGATTTGGGAAGCGACGCTGCCGACTATCTCGTGCGCCAATATGTTAAGCTGAGCGGCGACCATCCTCAGCATCGCCTCCCAGCCTGGCTGCAGGCCTATACCGCCTTTCGGCTCGGATACTGCAAAATGGCTGCTGAAAGCCTGGCTGGCACCGCTGAAGAAGAGCGCCTGCTGCGCGACTATCGCCGCTACCGTGCCCGCGCCTCCGCTGCTCTCGCTCAACCCGCCGCTGCCTGACCTGAATGGGCATTGATCATTCTTGCTTTGTCATCTGAGCGCAGCGAAGAGCCTGCCCTGAGCGCAGCCGGAGGGATCTGCTTTTCACTCGTAACCCGTCACCATGCCGCGCACTCGCATCCAATCAAAAGCGCGTACTCTGCCGTGAACGACTATTCCAAGCGCCGGCTGTACTCTGGCATGCCCGACCACGACGAAAAAAAGTTTTCCCTTTGGGACAAGCGCACTGCCTGCGCCCTGTTCACCATTCTTATCTTCCTGGCCGTGGGCGCCTTCATCTACGCCACCTGGAAAGTAATTGTGGCCTTTATTTTTGCCGTTCTGGTGGCCTATCTGCTCGACCCCATCGTCACCTTCATTCAGCACCGCTCGCGGCTCTCGAAACGCCGCCGCTCCCGCGCCGTCCTGCAGGTATATGTCGCCATTGGCGTGCTGTTGGCCGTGCTCATTATCCTTGCCGGCCCCCGCCTGGTCACAGAGGGACGGCGGCTGGCGGGCGCGCTTCCGGTATGGATGGAAAGGCTCACCAGCGGTCAGATCGCCTGGCAAATCGGCGCCAAGCAGGGGTGGAGCCACAACACCCAGCAGCACGTTCAGCAATGGCTCGCCGATCATCGCCGCGAGATCATCGCCTGGGCCCAGCATGTCGGCGCTTTCGCCGCCCAATTCGCCGTCAACGCCGTATGGATCATCCTGGTGCCTATTCTGGCCATCTTCTTCCTGCTCGATGGCAGCCGCTTCGCCGAAACCATGGTGGATATGGTGGATCGCCGCCGGCAGCGCCAGTTCCTGCGCGGCCTGCTCGCTGATCTGGATACCATGCTGGCTCATTACATCCGAGCCCAACTTATCCTCGCTGGGCTCACCATGGCGGTCTTTACCCCTCTACTTACCCTCATTGGCCTGCCCTACGGCACTGTCCTGGGTGTGATCGCCGGCGTTCTGGAATTCATTCCCTTAGCCGGGCCGCTGGCCGCTGCGATCATGATTTTGGGAGTGGCCTTCCTCACCAGCTATCACCACATCCTGCTGGTCGCGATTCTGCTCGGTGCCTGGCGCCTCATCCAGGACTATTTCACTTCTCCTCGTATCATGGGCAAGAGCCTGGAACTTCACCCTCTGGCCACCATTTTTGCCATCCTCGCCGGCGGCGAGGTGGCCGGCGTCATTGGCGTTTATCTCTCTATTCCCATTGCCGCTACCCTGCG
>DATFDP010000283.1:0-5173 GCA_035252015.1 Terriglobales bacterium | reverse complement strand
CAGCCGCTTGCCCCCGGCAAACACGCTGTGCCGCATCGCCTGGTGAATCGACGCCGGATACTGCCTCTCCGGCGGCAACAGTCTCTCCAGCGCCGCGTCGGCTATGCGGCGCCCTTCCTCCAAGGTTTGTTGAAGCATTCGTGTCGAGTATAACAAGGGCGCGCACTACCTCTATGCCAGGCCGCCAGTGGTTCTGTCTTCATGCCGGCGGTTAAACTTCGCAAGTAATGGAAATGAGTTGGCGCTCGGAAAAGCGACTCCGCAAGGCCTATAATTGGTCGCCGGAACGTCCCTCGAATTAGATATCTTACTGGGTAGCTCTGGTCTCACTTTCACCATCAACACCAATAGCCCAATTACGGTGAGCACTACGCTGCCCGCTATGGAGATGGGGATGTATGGCGGTTATATGTCCTTAGGGGTAACTTCCGAGCGGCAGCTTCTAGTTCCGCTGGGACCGTCTCTGGACCCAATCAGACAGTTAATCTTCACTGGTCCGGCTTCTGGAAGTCCATGTTCCTGAATCCATACTCCGGGAGATAAAACGTCAGAACGTAAGCCTTGAGTTGGGTATCATAATCGCAGGTGCTGGTGGATTTGTTATCCAGGGAAACAGGCTCGATTTTGACAAGCAAATTCACATCGCCGGACATTTCTGGACAAGCATTGACGTGCAGGGAGTTCACGCCTTCGGGCTCAGCAGCCAGAAAAACCACAGAAAGCGCCAGGAGAGCAAAATTGATTCGCTAAGTTTGGATTGTCATCCTGAGCGCAGCGGAGTGACTCGCTTGCGAGTCACTCTGCGGAGTCGAAGGACCCCGCGTTCGCTGGCCCTTCACCGGCCGCAGAAGGGAGTTTCCCCCTAAGAATCCTTTGTTCTTTGAGAAAGTCGAATTGAGGAAAGGTATATAGCTTCGAGTTCGTAACACCTTTTAGGATTGTCATCCTGAGCGCAGCATATTGATTCGCTAAGTCAGGATTGTCATCCTGAGCGCAACAGCGGGGGATAATTTTTTCTGGGTGGTCAGGGTGACTGTGTTCTATGAATAGCACAGAGGCGCTCTTGCCAGAAAGAGAACAGATATGATAGGGTTCCGCTCCATGAAACGCCTGCTGTAGACAACAAACGTGGTACGGTTTTCTGCTCAAACTTCTTTGTCCCCCCGGAATCAATCGGACGAATGAGCCAGTCACCGTGGGCGTCACAGTTCCTGATTCCTGGGCGATCTCAGCCACCAATAACGGCACCAGCAGAAAGGTTTCCTTGTCGGGAACAGACGGCATATGGCAGACTACCTGCGAAGCCCATTGGGATAAATCTAGCGCCAAGGCTGCTTACGAGGCATTCTTCACCGCGTGGAAAGACGCCGATCCTGACCTTCCCGTCCTGAAGCAGGCCAAGGCCGAGTACGCGAAGCTGCAGTAGCCCTCTTGCTGGTCGCAAAACCGCGGCATCTAAGGGTTCATGCCTCGAACTCGCAAACGGCAATCTCAGCCTGAGCGGCCCGACAAGGTTTCTAGGGGCGCTATCCCGGAAGAAGCTCTCGAAGCTGCCTTTCCCGAAATCAAACTGCCCATTCGGCCGCCTTTCCCGCCCATGGAAGCCAAATCAGTAGAAGACCTTCCCCGGGGAGAAGGCTGGCAATACGAGCCCAAGTGGGATGGCTTTCGCTGCCTTGCCTTCCGCCGTGGCGACCAGGTTCTGCTGCAGTCCAAGGCCGGGCAGCCTCTGGCCCGCTACTTTCCGGAACTGATTGAAGCCCTCCGTGGCCTTAAGCCGCAGCAGTTCGTGCTCGACGGCGAAATCGTAATTTTTTCCGGCGACCATCTTGCCTTCGACGATTTGCTGCAGCGCATTCACCCCGCCGAATCCCGCATTCGCAAGCTGGCGGGGCAAACTCCCGCCACGCTCATGTGCTTTGATCTGCTGTTGGACGAAACAGGCAAATCGCTGCTTGAACTTCCTCTGTCGGAGCGCCGCAACCATCTCGAACAATTATTTTCCAGGATCAGCAAGAGCGATCGCGTGCGCCTCTCGCCGTTCACGCTTGACCGTCATCAGGCCGAGCGCTGGATGCGCGAGCTTGGCCCCACCGGCCTGGATGGGGTAGTGGCCAAGTTGGTCGGCGAACCCTACCACTCCGGCGACCGCACTGCCATGCTCAAGGTCAAGCGCATTCGCACCGCCGATTGCGTCGTAGGCGGCTTCCGCTACGCCGAGAAGGGAGATCAGCTCGGCTCGCTTCTCCTCGGCCTCTACAACGAACAGGGCCTGCTCGATCACGTGGGATTTACTTCCAGTTTCAGCGCCGAGCAGCGGAAGGAGCTGAAGGGAATCGTCCAGCCATTGATCGGTCCGCCAGGCTTCACCGGCAAAGCTCCCGGCGGCCCCAGCCGCTGGAGTACCAGGCGCTCCACGGAATGGCAACCGCTTCAGCCCAAGCTGGTCTGCGAGGTCCGCTACGACCATTTTTCCGGCGGGCGCTTCCGTCACGGCACGAAATTTCTGCGCTGGCGTCCCGACAAGAAGCCCAAAGACTGCATCTTCGCGCAGGTGCTGGGAGGCAAGTCAACCCGCGGTTCGGCGTGGCGCGAACTTCTGCCCCTGGCAGGCTGATTAGGCAAAGTGATTGGACAGTGCGCTTGGCTACGTAGCGCCGCCGTCCCGGCGGCTGTCTCGAGGGCGTTCCGCCCTCGGTTGCTGCAGGTGCGATGTCCGCCCGATGCGTTGGCTCTGTCGGGCGACACGAAGGCGCTCTGCTCTCCGCGCCCTCTGCTTTGTACTTTTTCTAAAGCGGAGTGAAATTCGGGCACTGCTGCGCGCTCGGCGGCGTGGTGCTCTTGCTCGCGTTGGCGTCCCAGCGAATCACATTGTCCTCGCCGGAGCAGAATAGGCGCACGCCCGAGTTGTTGAAGCTGATAGGTGCCGCGCCCGCCACGTAACTGGTATTCGCCCCATTCACCGGGTTCCCGCCCACTGCCGTGAAGCTATACCCGCTCTTTGTCCCGCCAGACAGGCTTTGGTCAATCAGGCAGGCGTTCGCCGGCGAGGGAGCACAGGGTACCGCTCCCCCAAGGTTGGAGAGTTGCGCCGCGTATCCGCTACTGGGATAGGAAGTGGTGTACGACAACTCTGCCTGCTGGATAGTGCGAATGGATTGCACCGCCGAAGCTTCATTGGCGGAAATCTTGGCCCGCAACAGGTTGGGAATTGCGATGGCGGCAATGATCAGAATAATCGCCACCACAATCAGCAGCTCGATCAGGGAAAATCCTTTGTTATGCCTTGAGTGTTTCATCACAATCCGTGTCCGTCTTGAAAAATTCCAGGCGCACCTGCAAACTCGCCCGGCGGCCACTCCAGGGGAACAGCCGCAGAACCCCTTCGTGCAATCTAATGGCCAGAGTACCCTCCGGCATCGACCACACTGCCTTACAGGCAAAGAACGAGCGGAGTGCCAAACTTTGCGCCTGACCGGCCCTCAGGCCGCAATCGACTTGGCGGACTGCGTGCTCCGCAGGGCTGCGCTCAAAATGCTCTGGCAGTCAGCCGAATAGCATAGATCGCTGGCTCCCGCCTCCACCATTTCCGTCCACATCTCGTCATCCGCCAGGCGATGTGTGCACACCAGGCAAATACCGGGAAATTCGCGGCGCAGCCATTCCACTTCCGTTCGCGAAACCAGTTCCAGGTCGACTATTACCACCTGCGCCCGGTATTTCGGGATGGCCACTTTGGCTTCCCCGAGGCTCCGCGCTAAGTATATGAAATTGAAATGGCTTTGCAGCGAACTCTGTAGACTTTGCGCAACGTCCGCACTGCTCTCCAGGATAACGACATTCAACGGCTGCATACTTCCCCCTGAGGTTCGACCGTCGGCTACGCAACGGCTGCGTAAACGCCGCATACGGCACATGCGGCGGGTTGCTGGTCAAACGAGCGTGACGAAAACGCGGCGAGCGACTACTTTCTCGCCTCCGCCTTCTCGGTCAGGGGCTCGAAGGGCTCGGCCTGTATTTTCCCGTTCTGTTTCAACAAGATCTCAACTTTCCCTTCGGCCTGCTCTAACTCTTTCCGGCAGGTGTTGGAAAGCTGCATCCCCTCCTCAAAAAGCGCCAGCGACTTCTCCAGGGGGATTTCCCCCTTCTCGAGTTCGCCTACGATCTTCTCAAGGCGCTGGAGGCATTCCTCAAACTTCGGCAAATGTATCCTCTCGCCCCTATTTTAATGCACATCTGTGCACCTTTTGCGCAGGAAAATTTAGTTTAGCCGCTTGAAGAAGTCCAGGTTGGGAGAACCGCCCGGAAGGACACGAAAGGCTGCTTAACTCTGTGCCAGGGCCGCCACTCCCCCTTGCCCTAGGGCCTCCAGCACGTCCACGGCGGCGCTGTATTTGCCGAAAGGTGCGCTGATCTGCGCTCCCTGAACTACCTGGCGGATAGCCAGCAGCATCTCCCGCGCAATGGCCACACCTTCGTGACGTGCCACTTCGGCGTTGCTCGCTGCTGCCATGCGTTGGAAGATGGCATCCGGGATGGACACCCGCAGCTCGTTCTTCATGAACTCCGCATTGCGCACGCTTACCAGCGGCCAGATGCCCGCAACTACTGGAATCCGGCAATGTTCAATTCGCCGCAGAAAGTTCTCCAGCAGGCCAATATCGAACACCGGCTGCGTCACCGCGTATTCCGCTCCCGCTTCCACCTTGTACTCGAAGCGGCGAATCTCTTCGTCAATGTTGGGCACGCCGGGATTGGCGCCCACGCCGATTACAAACGAAGTACCGTTACCAAGGGGATTGCCGCCAATATCCAGCCCCCGGTTCAGGTTGTGCACAATGTTGACCAGGCCGATGGCATCCACGTCGAACACTGCCGTGGCATCGGGATAGTTGCCCAGTTTTGGTGGAGCACCGGTAATGCAAATCAGGTTGCGGATTCCGATGGTCGCCGCTCCCAGTAGGTCCGACTGAATGCTCAACACATTGCGGTCGCGGCAGGTGTAATGCAGCACCGCCTCAATGCCCACCTGCTGCTGCACCAGGATGGAGAGCGCCTGGTTGCTCATGCGGGCTGAGGCCCGCGGGCTGTCAGGAATATTCACCGCGTCTACGCCTACCGATTTGAGAAAGCGCGACCCTTCCAGTTCCTTGGCGATGTCGGTGCCTTTGGG
>DATFDP010000282.1:0-8040 GCA_035252015.1 Terriglobales bacterium | reverse complement strand
GCGTGGTCCGGGATGAGCGGGTTGATTTCGGCTTCCAATATCCTCCACTCAGCCTGCTGGCCATCCTGCCGGGATACCTGCTGGGGGATCTGCGCTACACCTACATCGTGAGCTTGGTGCTGTCGGCGGCGCTGCTGGCGCGAATCCGCTTGAGCCGAGTTACTCTGATTGCGGTCATGCTGCTCCTGCTCAGCCCGGTGACATTTTACGTGCTGTCGCGCGGCTGGACCGAGCCACTGGTTCTGCTGACGTTGTGCGGGACGTGCCTGGCGGCAGCGCGGCGCAGCCGCTGGCTTCCGCTTGCGCTGGGATTGTTTTTCGCCTGCAAGCAGTACAGCGTGCTTGCTGTTCCTCTGGTTGCCTTGTTGCTGTCGCGCTTCACCTGGCGAGCCTATTTCCGGTTGCTGGCCGCGGCGCTCCTCATTGCTGTTGCAGTCACAGCACCGTTCGTTTTATGGAACATACACAGCTTCTGGCAGGGTGTGATCAAGTGGCAGCTGGTCCAGCCCTTTCGGCCGGACGCGTTGAGCTTTTCCGTGCTGACCGCCCGTCTCGGCTTGCCGCGAATTTCACAAGTGCTGGTTATCATCGCCGCGGCGGCCGCGACCGTGTGGAGCCTGGTCAAGGCGCCCCGGCGGAGCAACGCGTTTGCCGGCTGTTTTGCCCTGGTGATGCTGGTCTTCTTCTGCCTGAATAAGCAGGCGTTTGTGAACTATTATTTCCTGGTCATCGGCGCAACGTTGCTGGCCGCCGTCATGCAGGGCGTTCCTGTGAGCCTAGTGCCAGACAAAGCAGCACCTGAAGTATAGGAGTCTGCCTGGCTGTTGATCACGCGATGGACGAGGTGAAAGGTCGGCGCCGTAAGCGTTGGCTCAGCGCCCTCTTGCTGGCCTTCGCGCTTGTGCTGGGCCTGCTAAGTGTCAGCCTGGCAGGCCGCGGGCCGCTGCAGAATGACTTTGTAGAGTACTGGGCGGCGGCGCGGGTGCTGCTGGCGGGCGGCAACCCCTACTCTCCTGAGGCGATCCTTGCCGCGGAGGTTCCGTCCGGTTTTGCCGGCCAGCGGCCCCTCCTCATGTGGAACCCGCCGTGGACGCTCCCCTTTCTTTTGCCGTTTGGTGCGCTGTCCTATAGCAAGGCGAGTGCGGCGTGGCTTGTGCTCAATCTGGCAATCGTCTTTGCCTGCGCCGACTTTTTGTGGCGAGAGTATGGAGGCGACACTCGCCGGCGCTGGCTGGGTTGGGTGCTGGCCGCCAGCTTCTTCCCGCTGCTGACCGCGCTCGGGTTGGGCCAGATTGGGCCGCTGATTCTGCTGGGACTGACGCTGTTCCTGCGCTATCACACTTCGCGCCCGCTGCTGGCTGGCGCGGCCACCCTTCTAATCGCGGTCAAACCGCAACTGCTTTACCTGTTCTGGTTGATCTTGCTGCTGGACTGCTTGCGACGGCGAAACTGGAGGCTGTTGGCGAGCGCGGTTGCAGCCTTGCTGCTCGCGAGCCTCCTGCCCTTGTTGCTGAACCCACGCCTCTGGCGCGATTACCTCGACCTGGCAGGTAGCGGGGAAGTGCTGCGCAATCCCAGCCCTAATTTCGGCACCTTGTTGCGAATGCAGTGGGGCAACCACGCCTGGCTGCAATATGTGCCCATGATTTTCGGGATGGCCTGGCTGGCGCCTTTCTGGCGAACTCGGCGGGCGTGCTGGAGTTGGGGCGAGGAACTGCCCTTAGTCCTGCTGGTGTCGCTGGTCACGACCGCCTACGGCTGGCTGTTTGACCAGATTGTTTTGCTGCCCGCCATCATGCAACTGGCAGCTCCCCTGGGGCGCCGCGCCAGACGGTTGAGGCTTCAGGCAGTTGCCGCGTACTCCGCTGCCAGCGCGCTCATGATTTTTTTTGTTGTCCTGCGCAAGACCGGGACCTCGTATACGTGGACGGCGCCGGCGTGGCTGGTGCTCTACTCTTGGTTGCGCAGGGAAATTGGCCAACATCCGGCCACTTCGCCAGCAGCGCTTCCGCAACCTGGCAGAGTAGTTGCGACCGGCGCAAAGCAAAACGCACGATGAAAAGCGGTGCCAATGTACACTGGTTTTCCGTAGCCGCACAATGCCTTGAATCATGAAAGACCAGCTCCCCGGATTTGATCTGACCGGTAATGTAGCGCTAGTTACTGGAGCGGCGCGCGGCCTGGGCCGCGCCATAGCCTTGGCCCTGGCATGCGCCGGCGCGGACGTTGCCCTGGGTCTGCGCGACGTGAGCACGGGCGGCGAACTGGCGCGCGAGATGGAAGCCCTGGGCCGGCGCGCTTTGCCGCTGCAGATGGACATGAATCGCCTTGACCAGATAAGGCGAGCAGTTCACGATGCCGCCTCCCATTTCGGCCGGCTCGACATCCTGGTGAACAATGCAGGCGTTGCGCCCGAAAATCTGGCCGAAAATGTACGCGAGGAGGATTTCGACCTGACTCTGGCGGTGAACTTGAAAGGCACGTTCTTTGCCAGCCAGTCGGCAGGCCGGGTCATGATTCAGCAGGGGCGGGGCTGCATTATCAACATGAGTTCGCAGGCGGGCTTTGCCGCATTGCCCACGGAATCGGTGTACTGCATGACCAAAGCAGCCATAGTTCACCTCACCAAGTGCCTGGCGGTGGAGTGGGGCAAGCACAACATCCGGGTCAACGCTGTGGCTCCCACCTTCATTCATACGCCTGGCACGGAAGCAGCGCTCGCTGATCCTGCCTTTCGTGCCGATGTTATCGAGCGCATTGCCGGCTTGCACCGCATTGGCGAACCAATGGAAGTGTCTGGAGCCGTGGTTTTCCTAGCCTCGCCCGCGGCTTCCCTGATTACCGGCCACACCCTGCTGATTGATGGGGGCTGGACCGCCCGCTAATGGTGCTCCTTAGAGGTGTCTAGCTGTAGTTGTGGCGAGTCCGGGTTCCGACGGCACATTCGAATCGAGTTCATGCACACCGCCATCAAAGTCCCCCAGCTTAAGATCACCAGCCACGGGAAACCGGCGGGCCGATAAGAGAACTGCACGGTATTTTGTCCTGCCGTAACCTGCAAGGCGCGGAAGATGAAGTCGCCGCCGAATACCTCGGCAGGGCGGCCATTGATGCGCGCGCGCCAGCCCGGCGACCAGCGGTCGGTGACCAGGAGCCAACCATCGCTAGCGCAGTTCACGGTGAATGCGAGGCGGTCAGGGCCGTAGTGAAGGAGCTTGACCGGAACGCGCTCTGCCGGAGCGAGTTGGAGGATCGGCCCGAGCGCGCCCCCTTCCGTGTGCCCGGCGGGATAGGGTTCCGATATTTCGAGCATCTGGCGCGGGCTGTGGACTATGAGAATGGGTGCACCGAGGGCGCGAATGCGCCGGGCGAAGGCTCGGAAGGATGCGTCAGTAGGCGCGATCTGAGGCGCCTGGCGGAAGAACCAAATGCGCTCGGTTCCCAGCCCGATCTGGGCAAGCACTGGATCATTAGCCAAATCGCCCTGGAAGCGGTTGGTCATGGTGTCGTAATTCTGGAACGTAGGCACCTTGACGACCACGTTGTGATTGTTGAGATAAGGGTCAGGAAAACGATCAAAGTGCAACTGCCGGTCGAGTCCGGCGGCGGTCAAGTCTAAATTGGGATTGTGCGCGGCATTCAGCTGGTCCCAGACCTGGCGAGCGTGGTAGTTGGCGGAGACAGTGGCGGCGCGGGCGATGCTGAAGCTGAGCAGGGCGTCGACGACGGCGAGAGCCAGCAGCATAGGGGGAAGCAGCCTTCGCGCCCTGGGCTGTGCCAGGCAAACCATAGCAATCAGTAGCGCGCCTCCCCAAGCGATCGCCAGGAACCAGGTCGCACGCGCAAAGCCACTGCCGCGGTTGGCAACGTGAAGCAAGACGGCCAAGTACATGGCGAAGGCCGCGCCTGCCAGCAGGACGGCAGAAACGGCAAACTTTTTCCAGACGGCGGCCGCGGCCAGGCGCAGCGCGCCGGCAAGATCCTTGAGTCCGAGCAGGGCGAGCACGGTCACACACAACATGGCATAGCAGCGAAACAAGCCGGGATTGCGGAAATAGCGCGTGGGGAAGACGTAGTCATAAAGCCAGCCGCGAACCGGGAGCTGGCTGCCTACGGCGCAGGTGAGCGTGAACATGGCCATTCCTGCCAGCCACCAACGCCAGGCGTCGCGCGGGCGGAGGAGAAAGGCAAGCAAAGCGAAGATGGGAATGGCGGCACCGAGATATACGTTGGTATAGGAGCCATCTGTGCTCGGCCACAAACGCGTGTAGTAAATGTTGACAGTGTTCAGGTAGGGGCTGGAGATGGTGGCAAGCGCGCCGCGCTCCAGCGGCATGGAAGCGGTGGCTTCCAGACGCGAACGTGGGCCAACCCGATCGCTGAAGCCGCGGCCTTCGCTGAAAAAGGCGATGTAGCATGGCGACAGAATGGCGGCGCCCACAATGGCACAGAGGAGAAGCACGGCAGCGGCCAAACTCAGCCTGCGGCCGGCGCTGGGTTGAGCCGTCGGAGCCGGAGAACAATTGTCTAACTGCTGGGCCGAAGGGCAGAGCCACCATCCGGCTGCCCACAAGAATAGAAACCCAGCGGTGAGAATCGTGAGTTGGGGGTATCCGCCGAGCGCGGACAGGCCCCAGAGTGCGCCGCTCTCTACTGCCGGCCGCAGTCGGCGGGTGCGCAAGGCAACATCAAAACGCCAGAGAATCCAGGGAAGCGCGGACAAGGAATAAATGGACGAAACGTGCGAGGCGTGGCCGGCATAGAACCCGTTGAAGGTCCAACCCAAAGCGGCCACAGCAGCGGCCCAGGGAGGGACACGGAGATGACGCGCAAAAAACATGAAGCCGATGGGACCAAGCAACCAGATGAGAAGAAAGTAGGCGCGAAATCCCGTCTCGGTGCCACCAGTAATGGCGCCAAGCACGACCATAAGAGGTGAGGTGGCTCCCAGTTCGGGTTCGGCGTAATCGGGCGAACCGGCGCTGTTCCACGGATTCCAGAGCAGGATCCGACCGGCACGGGCGTGGTCGGCGACCAGGGTAAAGGCGGGAGCAAAGAAACCCTCCGCGTCCCACACCAAGGAATGCTGTCCTGTGACCAGGTGAATGTTGCCGATGAGGAATGTCACCGCCAGCAGTGCAATAGCGGGAAGCCAACCGAATTTCCGGGTCCCGGACCGGGCAGCGGGCGGAAGTACTTGCTCGGGCGCCGTTAGCGGAGGGCTCAACTGAGTCATCACTGGCCAAGGTAGGGCAATAGGGGACGTGGCGCAAGGTGCCGCAAATGAGCCCGCAGAGGGGTCCCGAATCGCTGATGGGCCGGTTTGTCTTTTGCCCATTTCGAGCGTATTATTCATGCAGAACTGTTGTGTAACTACGGGTTTTGGCGAAGCACACCAGTGGGCGCAAGCCCACTTTTTGTTTTAGCTGTTTTTCAAATAGCGACTTGGAAGTAACAGGTTTGTTTTCATGGCCTTGGACATGGAGCACGTGCGCGGGGTCGTGGACCGCGTGGCCACTTCCCGGGGCCTGGAAGTGGTGGAGGTTGAGTTCCGCGGCGGGGGCAAGTCCCGCATGTTGCGAGTGTTCATTGATAAGCCAGGGGGCGTGACGCACGAAGATTGTGCCAAAGTGAGCTACGAGGTCGGCACGATCCTCGACGTGGAGGATGCGGTGCCGGGCGGTTCTTACCTGCTAGAAATTTCCTCGCCCGGGTTGGATCGTAAGCTGGTGCGTCCCGGGGACTACGAGCGCTTCGCCGGCAGCCTGGTGAAGGTTACGACGCGGGAGCCAGTGAATGGCAACCGCCATTTTCAAGGTCGGCTGGAGGGTTTTCAGGGAGGCCGCTTGACTCTGGATCTGGATGCAAGCGGCAAGAAGAGCAAGAAAGGCCAGCAGCCGGAGGCGCCTACTCCGCGCCGAATAGACATAGAATTAGGGAACGTGGAACGGGCGAACCTGGTACCAGAAATCTAGGCAAGAAAGCACGAAGGATATGGCCAGCGAGCTGTACAACACGATTGATGCCCTGAGCCGCGAGAAGGGAATTGATCCCCAGATCGTGGTCAGTGCGGTCGAGGACGCCATCTCGATCGCTACCCGCAAGTCTCTGAAGACGCAGGAGAACCTGCGCGCCGAACTGGACAAGGAAAGCGGCAACATCCGGGTGTATGCGGTTCGAACCGTGGTGGAAACGCCGGAGCAGGTGGAAGACCCTAACGTGCAGATCACGGTGGAGCAGGCGCGAAAGATTGACGAGAAAGTGGAAGTAGGCAGCGAAATCCGCGAGTTGCGAGCCACGCACCAGATGTCGAATCCCACCGGCTTGGGGCGGATTTCAGCGCAATTGGCCAAGCAGGTGATTTTCCAAAAGGTGCGCGAGGCCGAGCGCGATACGGTTTACAACGAGTACGTAAACCGGGTGGGCGAAATCGTGAACGCCACAGTGAAGCGAGTGGAAGGTCCGGACATCATTTTCGACCTGGGCAAGGCGGAATCTCGCATGCCCCGCAAGGAGCAGTCGCGGCTGGAGTCTTTTGCAGTAGGCGAGCGCGTGAGAGTGGTGATTGCCCGCCTGGAACGCGCGGCCAAGGGGCCGCAGGTGGTGGTTTCGCGGGCGGCGCCGGAGCTGGTGCAGCACCTGTTCCAGACCGAAGTCCCGGAGATCTACGACGGAACAGTGCAGATCCGCGCCATCGCGCGCGAGGCTGGCGAGCGCACCAAGATTGCGGTCATGTCCAAGGACAAGGACGTGGACCCGGTGGGCGCCTGCGTGGGCATGAAAGGCATGCGGGTGCAGTCCATCATTCGCGAGCTGCGCGGGGAAAAGATTGACATCATTGAATACCAGGAAGATCCGGTGTCGTTTGCCGAGCGCGCGCTGCAGCCCGCCAAGGTGAGTCGCGTGACCGTGTTGGACGCCTCTGACAAACACCTGGAAGTGATTGTGGACGACAGCCAGCTCTCTCTGGCCATCGGCAAGAAGGGGCAGAACGTGCGGCTGGCGGCCAAGCTTTTGGGCTGGAAGATTGACATTAAGAGCGAAGAGGAGAAGCGCCAGGAAGTGGAGCAGCAGATGTCGGCGTTGGTCAATCAGACCGCCACGCCGTTGGATCGTGTGCCTGATTTAGGCGAGGGCGTGATTGAGAAGCTGACGGCCGCAGGGGTAACTACCGTGGAGGCGCTGGCCGATATGACGCCAGAGCAGTTGGAGGCCATTCCCGGCATCGGTCCCAAGACGGTGGAAAAAATCAGCCTGGCAGTGAATAATTATTTTTCCAGCCTGGAAGCGGGGGAAGCACCAGCCGCCGAGGCGGCGCCCGAGGAGCAGCCGGCCACGGGTGTGGAACAGTCGGACGAATTGGGACCCGATTCAGCGGGGCAGTCCGGCGATCTGCAAGGCTTGTCGGATACGGCGGAGATGGCGCCCGAAAGCGTCGCCGAGCTTGCGGCCAGCGAGCAGGCGCTGGAGGCCGAGACGATCAGCGGCGTGGAGAACGCGCCACCCGCAGACGTCGAAGAGGTGCACACGCATCCCGAACATCCGGACGTGGAAAATATTTCCCCTGAAGAAAAGGGCAGTTCGTAGAGGCAGCAGTTCCGAGTTTCAGAGTGAGTCGGACTGGAAACTCGAAAGCGAATTGAAAGAACCGTGAGGTTGATATGAAGACTTAGCGGGGAAGACAAATGGAGGAAATAGAAGGCGGATGAAGATTCGTATTAACGACCTCGCCAGAGAACTGGAGGTCAAGAGCAAGGCAATTCTGGACGTCCTGCCGGTTGTAGGCGTCACCGAAAAGAAGACCCATTCCAGCTCAATTGAAGCGGACGAAGCGGAGAGGGTGCGGGCGCATTTCCAGGCCCAGTCCGAGACGCAGACAGGGGGCTCCGGCAAGAGCTCGCGCGCGCGGGTGGAAGAACCCGACGCGATCAAGACCAAGATTGACCTGTCGCACATCTCCAAGCCGGGAGACGTGCTGAAGCTGATCACGCAGAAACAGCAGGCCGCGGCCGCGCCGCCGGTGAAGCGTCCCGTTCCACC
>DATFDP010000281.1:0-31163 GCA_035252015.1 Terriglobales bacterium | reverse complement strand
ACACCATCGTCCTCTGGTTCTGATCACTCACATTGATGTTCGATCGCGGAAACCGCGCCTTGTAAAACGCTTCCACCAGGTCGGGCGAGTCCGGCGTCTCAAACTGAGCCGTAACCGTGCTCATTGAACCCATGCTCACCGCCGCCCCTCCCGGCAGCGGCCTCGCCCCCGGATAGACGTCTATGCCCAGTTTGCGCAGCGCCGCGCTCGTGTCGGTGTTACTCTCCACTCTCCCGAACGGGGTTTCAATCCGCGCTCCGTTCTTGCCTGCTTCCACGTGCGACCGGCTGGCAATCCGCCAAACGCCAAATCCAATTACCGCCCCGCCCAGCACGATGATTCCGATTATGATCGCCACCACGATCAGGATGGCCTTCAAGGCCCCGCCTCCAGAAGGGGGCGCAGTGGTGGCCGGAGTTGCCGGCGCGGGTTTGGCCGCCGCGGCCGCCAGTCCTCCCGTGGCCGCTGCCGAACTGCTCGCTCCCGTCTGTGCTGCACCACATTTGGTGCAGAATTTCGACGTTCCCTCCAGCGTCGCCCCGCAGGACGTACAGAAAGCCATAAATCACCTCAGAAATCTCTTTGCGCGGAGTATATCGCAATCTCCTTCTGCCGCCAAAGGGACTCCCAGCCTGGGTTTTCGGCCATCGCACGTCTCGACGTGGTCCTGCATCTCAAAACTAGGGGGCGTTGCATGTTCATTGTCTGGCCGATTATTTTCGGAGTTATGGCTGTTGTTTTCGGAACACTGGGCTATACCGGTGCTGCTCATGGCTGGCTGCTGCTGGCGAAAGCTCTCTTCAGCGTGGCCGTGCTCGGCTTCGCCATGGCCTTGTTGGCTGGCCAGTTGGTGGTTAAAAAGATTTCCTGATTGTCATCCCGAGCGAGCCTGAGCCGAACCCAGAGAGGCGAAGGCGAGTCGAGGGACCGTGCGTTTCGTAGCGCAGGTGGGGTCGTAGCGCCCGCGTCTCGCCGGCTGTCGTGAGGGTGCCCTCACCATTGCGAGGTCTGAAACCTAGGAACGGCAACACTCGACAACTACCCTACGACCACGCCCTCGTTATGTAGTCTGTCATAGTCATGAGCAGCAGGAGGGCCAGCCAGAAGAATCCCGCCAGAATCACCAGCAGCGTGGCCTTCACGTTGATGTACTTGGCGTGCATGAAAAACAACATCACGAGCGAACCTTTCAGTGTGGCGATAATCAGCGCCACCACGATGCTGAGTGCACCCAAATCCAGGTACGACACCGCTGCCGTCGTCACCGTCAGGCACATCAGCACCGCCCACACCGTGAAGTAAATCTTTGCGCTTACGATATGTTCCATGGTCCGCTTCTCAACCCACGTGATGGTGCCCGATCAGGTACAGCAGCGGGTACAGATAAATCCACACTAGGTCTACAAAGTGCCAGTACAGTCCCACGTTCTCCACAGGATTGTGATAGTCCGCCGAAAAATGCCCGCGCTCGTTCATATACAGCATGGTGGACACCAACCCGATCCCGATCAGCACGTGCAGGGCGTGGAACCCGGTCATCACAAAATAGAGCACGAAAAACATTTCCACGTGCCGCGGGTCTATACCGGCAAAATGAAACGATGACCCGGGAAACTCGTGCGCCAGCCAGTGCCCGTAATATTCGACCCCCTTCAAGACCAGAAAGGCAATCGCGAAGCAAATGGTGGCAGACAACATGATTGAGGTCAGGCGCCGCCGCCCCTGTTGGATGGCCAGCACCGCCAGCACCATGGTCAGGCTGCTGCAGATCAGCACTGCCGTATTAATGGTGCCAATCCAGAAGTCCATGTGCTGGCTGCCTTCCTGCCACGCCACGAAATACTCGTAGCGGTAAGCCAGGTAGGCCATGAACATTCCGCCAAAAAACATGATTTCCGTGATCAGGAACACCCACATCCCCATGGAGGAAGCGCCGCTCTGCTGCTCCATGTTCTCGAAATGGTGCCGCAGTTCGTGGGTCGCCAGGGCTTCGCTGCTATCCGACAACGGGGACCTCCTTGGGCAGATCTTCGTAGTTGTAGGCTTCCCAGGTCACCACCGGCGTTTCTTCAAAGTTGTACGTAGGCGGCGGTGAAGCCGTCTTCCACTCCAGGCCGGCCGCGCCCCAGGGGTTGTCGCCGGCTTCTTTGCCGTAGCGCAGCGCCCACAGGAAGTACACCATGGGCAGCAGGTAACCCACTGCCAGCACCGTGGAACCCGCGGTCGAAAGCACGTTCAGAACCTGGAACTCCGGCGTATATGCGTGATACCGGCGCGGCATTCCCGTCCATCCCAAAATGAACTGCGGAAAGAATGTCAGGTTGAAGCCGATAAAAATGGTCATCGCCGCCAGCTTCCCCCAGGCTTCCGGATACATGCGGCCGGTGATTTTTGGCCACCAGAAATGCATGCCTGCCAGGTAAGCCATCACCATCCCGCCCACCATGATGTAGTGGAAGTGGGCTACCACAAAGTAGGTGTCGGTGACGTGTACGTCCACGCCCAGCGAAGCCAGGAACAGCCCCGTCATTCCTCCCATGGTGAACAGACCGATAAACCCCATGGCGTAGAGCATGGGAGTGGAGTAGTAAATCTTTCCCTTGTACATGGTGGCCGTCCAGTTGAACACCTTGATTGCCGACGGCACCGCCACCAGGTAGCTGAAGAAGGAAAACACCATCGCCGAATACACCGAGATGCCGGCCACAAACATGTGGTGCGCCCACACCAGGAAGCCCAGCACCGCGATCCCGATGCTGGCCAGCGCCACAAATTCGTAGCCAAACACCCGCTTGCGCGAGAAACAGGGGATGATTTCGCTGATCACTCCCATGCCCGGCAGAATCATGATGTACACCGCGGGATGCGAATAGAACCAGAACAGGTGTTGGAACAACAGCGGGTCGCCGCCTAGCTGCGGGTTAAACACGCCTAGGTGGAACAGCCGCTCCAGCCCCACCAGCGACAGGCTGATGGCCAGCACCGGCGTGCCCAGCACCTGGATGATTGCCGTCGCGTAATTCGACCACAGGAACAGCGGCATGCGCCCCCAGGTCATGCCGGGGGCTCGCATTCGGTGGATGGTGACTATGAAGTTCAGCCCTGTAAGAATGGACGAAAATCCGGCAATGAAGATGGAAACCGCGGCCAGCACCACGTGTGTGCCCAGAAAAGATGTGCTCAGTGGCACGTAAAACGTCCATCCCGTGTCCACGCCCCCGGTCAGGATGGTGTAAAGCATCAGCCCGCCGCCGATGATGAACAGATACCAGCTCAGCAGGTTGATGCGCGGGAATGCCAGGTCCTTGGCCCCGATCATCATCGGTATCAGGAAGTTCCCCAGCACCGCCGGCACCGCCGGGATCAGGAAGAAGAAGATCATCACCTGCCCGTGCATGCTGAACAGCTTGTTGTAGGTGTCCGCCTGTACCAGGTCGCCCTGCGGCGTCAGCAGTTCCAGCCGGATCAGCAGCGCAAAGAACCCGCCGATAAAAAAGAAGAAGGTGATCGAAATCAGATAGAGCAGCGCGATTCGCTTGTGGTCCGTGGTTAGCAGCCACGACCGAAAACCATAGCTTGCGTTCAGATAATTTTCGCGCTCTGCCGTTATTGTGGTTGTTGCGCTCGCCATATTCACTTCACCCTTGGTTGAGCTGGCGCACGGGGCACGGCCGGCCGATTGCTCACTAGCCCGCCCGGCTGCGATCCTTGCAGCGATTTGACATAAGCCACCAGGCTCAGCAGTTGCTCTTCATTCACCACTCCCTGGAAGCTGGGCATGATGTTTTTGAAACCGGCTACGATCTTTGCCCCCGGATTCAGCACTGATTCGCGCACGTAGTTTTCATCCGCCGTCACTGTGCGCCCGTCATCCAGCAGCACCGGCTTGCCGAACACTCCCACCAGGTTGGGGCCTCGGCCCTGCGTGTCCGAGCGGTGACAGCTGCCACACCCCAGCTGCTGGAACAGCTTCTGCCCCGTCGAAGCCAGTGAGCCTTCTCCTCCTCCGCCCGAGAGCCACACCTCGTAGGCCGCCGGATTCATTACCACGATGCGGCCGATCATGCCCGAGTGCTGTGTGCCGCAGTATTCCGCGCAGAACAGGTGATAGGTTCCCGGCCGGATGGCGTGAAACCACAGCGTCGTGTACCGCCCCGGCAACACGTCCTGCTTCAGCCGGAACGCGGGCACAAAAAAGCTGTGGATCACGTCCTGCGAGGTCATGATCAGCTTTACATCCCGGTCCACCGGCACATGCAGCTCATTGATTTCCCGCTGCCCATCAACGTGCTGCAATTTCCACATCCACTGTTTGGCCACCACGTAGATTTCCATCGCGTTTCGCGGCGCCGTGCGCTCCTGGAAGTAGAGGACCGCGCCCCACACGAAGAAAATCAGAAATATGCCGAAGGGCACCAGCGACCAGGTGGTCTCCAGCGCCGTCGAGCCCAAAATGGGCGTGGCCTTGTCCACTAGGTCGTGCCGGTACCGCAGCGCAAATACCGTAACCAGGATGAAAATCATGATGGTGACGGTCCCCGTCACCAGCAGCAGAAAAATAAATAGGGCATCCAGATTGCTCGCCGAGATAGCGGCGCGCACTGGCCATATTGGGAAATTCGGGAACATAGATTACCGGGCCCGTCCTTGCACGCGATTCTTTGGCTCTGTCCGGAACATTACCACCAGGAAGGCGCCAACTATCGCCAGCCACACCGCTCCTGAAATGCGCAGCACCCGGCCGATAATGGCGCTATAGGTGCCGGTCCGCGGGTTGTAGCGGTAGCAGTACAGCAATGCCTCGTCGGTCAGCGTGCCGATCTGCCCCTGCGAAGCCTCTACCAGCCCCAGCCGCAGATCGCGCGGCGCGTACTCAATGCCGTAGTAGTACTGTGCGATCTTTCCCGTCGGCGTAAGCATCAGGATGGCGGTGGGATGGGCATATTGATTGTCCTGCGCGTTGTACTGATATTGAAACCCGGCGGCTTGCGTCAGCGCTGCTACCGAAGCCGAGCTGCCCGTCAGAAAATGCCAGCCCTTCTCCGCCTCTCGTCGCCCGTAGGTGGCCAGCACCGTCTTCCTTTTCGCCACCGCCATCTCCGGGGTTTCGTGCGGATCGAAGCTCACCGTCAGCACCGTAAAGTCTCTGCCCGCCGTGTAGCCGATGGCCCGCAGCGCCCCCGTCAACCCCTGCAGCACTTGGCCGCACAGCATGGGGCAATGGAAATACACGAAGTTCAGGATCACCGGCCCTTTGCCGAAATAGTGCCCCAGCCGCACCTGGTTGCCCGCTTCGTCGCGGAACTCCAAGCCGAGCGGAATCTGCTGGTTCAGGCGCTGCTCGATCCCCACGTGTTTGAGTTCCGGCGGACGCGCGCTCGCCGGCGGCGAAAGCGGGTCCAGCGTCTGTCCCCAGGCGCAGGCGGACAGCGCCACTGCCGCTGCAATTGCCCACAGCCTGCTCCTTTCCGCCAATTTCCTTCTCCGGTTCACTTCTTCTCCTGTTGCGAGGCTCCGCTCGCGGGTCGCGCCGTCGGGCCTCGTTGCTCCTGAGTGGCCTGCGCCGCTGTCGTCGGTGTCTCGCCGCCCTGCCGCACGGGCAGTCCGCGCGCCGCGATAATGCCTATCGCCTGCTCAATCGGTATGTGCGCCACGCCCGCCTGCTGGTCCGCCCAGCCATAACTGTTCAAAATTTGCTCTTCCTGCGCCCGGAATTTGTTCAGGTCCGCCGGCGGGTTGGGTTGCAGCTGCGGCTCGGGGAAGCGCTGGATTGCCCGTTCTGGATTCTCGTTGCCGTGCACCGCCTCCAGCGGCGCCGGAGGCCGTTCCGGTTTTTGCCGGAACGCGTTCAGGTACCCGTAGAACCCCCACAGCATGAAATAAATGAGCACCGACACCACCGCCAGCCCCACCAGGAACAGCAGCACCGCGTGCGGGCTCAGGTCCCGGCGCTCGTAGCGGGTTTCCGGATTCTCAATCTCGTGTTCCGATTTGTTCAGCTCGTCAGTCAATGTCCGGCCCCAATATCGCCCGCGCCCGCGGATCGTGCAGAGGCACCAGCGGCCGCGACCTCAGGTTGCGGTAAAACAGCCATATCCAGAATCCCCCGATGGCGATGGGAATCACAAAATCCAGCCAGCTGATGTGGAATGCGTCCCGGTTAAATGCCGGTTCGATTTGCCAGAACAGGTCCACCCAGCGCATCACCAGCATCCACACTGCCAGCCAAATCAGCGTTTTCGGATTCCTCTTCAGGTTTTTTGAAAGCAGCAGTGCGAATGGGAAGACAAAGTAGAACATCAGCAGCACGAACCCAACGTAACGCCAGCCGTGGTGCAGTCGTGCCAGGTACCAGCTGATCTCGTCCGGCAGGTTGCCCGCCCAGATGATCAGCCATTGCGAGAACGTGAACCAACCCCACAGCATGATGAACGTCAGCATCAGGTTGCCGTAGTCGTTCAGGTTGCTGGGCTTCAGGATGCGCCGCATCGGCTCGTACTTGGCCATAATGATGGCCATCACCGTCGCCAGGCACAGTCCTGCCAGTCCCTGTCCGGCCACGAAAATCATTCCGTAGATGGTGGAAGCCCAGTGCGGCTGCAACGACATCACCCAGTCAACCGAGGCGAATGTCATAGTGAAGAAGTACACCACCAGCCCCGGCCCGCTCACCCCGCGGAATCGTGACCCGAACTCCCGGTCCGGCGGCCGGTCCTGCATCCCCGACCACTTTGTTAGAAAATAGGCCGCGATTCCCCAGCCCACGAAATAAATCACCGCCCGCAGAACGAAGTCCGCGCTCGTCAGGTACATTGCGGCCTGTTTCTGCACTCCTTCTTCCACCACCTTGGCCGGGTTCGTCCAGAAATACAGCGTGCGCATTCCGATAATGATGGGAATGAACAGCACCGCCATCAGCCACAGGCAACGGCTACCCGCCTCGAAAAACCGCCGCAGCACCATGCCCCAGCTGCCGCCCGTCAGAAACTGCGTCATCAGCAGCGCCAGGCAGCCCAGCGTCATCTCCAGCCACCACATGAAGCCCAGCAGGTAGGAATGCATGGCCTGCGCCGGCGTGACAATGAACCCAATAATGGTCGCGATTCCGAAAATGATCCCCACCCACAGCGAACGCCGCTGGATGGTCGCCGCCACCGGAGGCGCTGCAAAATTCACTTCCGTGTGCGGCGCTGTGCTCACGGCTGCACCCCCGTGGTCCCGCTGGGTGTGGTCGCGCCCGAGCCCGGCGTGGCCGGCACCGCTGGCGGCTGCGACAGCATCCGGTCCCGCTCCGCCGGCGGCACGACGCTCAGCGGCGCCTGCTGGCTCAGCTGCAGCGCCCGTATATAGGCGATGATGGCCCACCGGTCGCGTGCCGGTATCTGCTCCGCATAGTCGGGCATGGCCCCAAATCCGTTCGTGATCACGTCGAAAAAGTGTCCCAGGGGCGCGTTGCGCAGCCGTTCAATGTGGTACGAAGGCGGGCGCCGGTACCCGCGCTGCACAATCATCCCGTTCCCGTCTCCCCGCCGCGAGTGGCAGGGCGCGCAATAAATGTTGTACCGTTCCCGCCCCCGCTCCAGCACCTCCCTGGTTGCCGGAAACGGCATTTCATCCCCCGGGTTGCCATTGATCATCCCGGTATAGAAATAGGAGTCGGCGCGCAACTCGCCCCGCGCGATCGTCCCCGGCTCCAGCGGCCTCGAGGAGCGCAGGTCGGCATAGAAATCGCTCATGCGCAGCGGCTTGAACCGCGGCTGATCGTGCATGTCCAGCCGGCAGCCCGCTAGTCCCATGGCCAGCGCCAGCCCCGCTGCCATTCGAAACTTGAGTCGCCGCCTAATACGGCACCTCCGAGATGCCGTGCCCTCCTAGTCCTTCAAGGAACCGCCTGGTCTCCACCATGTCGAAGCGCGGGTCGGAGGCCTCAATGCACAAAAAAAAGCGGTCCCGCGACGCAAACTCGAACCGCGGCACGTGAAACAGCGGGTGATACGGCATGGGCAGCCCGTTCAATCCCAGCATTCCAAACAGCGCCGAAAGCCCGGCGCACAGAATCGTCAACTCAAAGGTCACTACGAAAAATGCCGGCCACGAGTGGTACGGCTTCCCGCCCACGTTCAGCGGATAGCTGTCCGCGCTGATCCACCACTGCATCAGGTAGCCACCCACGCATCCCAGCAAACCGCCCACCAGCACCACCAGCGGCATGCGGTCGCGCTCAAAGCCGATCGCCTCCGCCAGACCCTCCACCGGAAACGGGCTGTAGCCGTCCATCTTGCGGTAGCCCTCGTCGTGCGCCTTGCGCGCTGCCAGCAGCAGGTCCGTCGGATTGTCGAATTCGGCCAGCAGACCGTAAAGCGGCACCAGGCTCATGGTTCGACCTTCACCTCCGCCTCCGGCAGCAGTTCCCGCAGTTCAAATATGGAAATCATGGGCAGCACCCGCAAGAACAGCAGCATGCATAGGAAGAAGAATCCCACCGTGCCCAGCAGCGTAAACCAGTCCCAGCGCGTCGGGTAGTACATGCCCCACGACGAAGTCAGGAAGTCGCGGTGCAGGCTCACCACCACGATCACCACGCGCTCTATCCACATCCCGATCAGCACGTCCAGGGAAACCACGAACAACCAGAACGGGCTGCGCCGCACTTTGCCGATCCACAGCACCTGCGGAATCACTACGTTCATCGTCATCAGCGACAGGAACACCCACCAGTACGGGCCGTGCGCCCTGTCCCAGAACTGGTACATGTCGTATTTATTGCCGCCGAACCAGGCCATGAACGGCTCCATAATGTAGCCATAGGCCACAATCAGTCCCGTGGCCAGCATGATCATTCCTGAATTCTCCAGGTGCCGCAGGGTCACGAAATCTTCCAGCCCGTAGAAATACCGGATGGGGATGGCCAGTATCAGCACCATGGCGAAGCCGGAGTAAATCGCGCCCGCCACGAAGTAGGGTGGGAAGATGGTGCTGTGCCATCCCGGCACGATGGCGATGGTGAAGTCGAAGCTCACCACCGTGTGCACCGAGAGCACCAGCGGCGTCGCCAGTCCCGCCAGCAGCAGGTAGGCGGTGTGATAGCGTTTCCAGTGCCGCGCCGAGCCTCTCCATCCCATCGCCAGGAAGCCATAAATGGTCCGCGCGTATCGGTTCACTGCCCGGTCGCGCAGCGTGGCCAGGTCAGGGATCAGCCCCTGGAACCAGAACAGCAGCGAGATGGTGAAGTACGTCGAAACCGCGAACACGTCCCACACCAGGGGGCTGCGGAACTGCGGCCACACGTTCATCGTGTTCGGGTACGGGAACAGCCAGTACGCCAGCCACGGACGCCCCAGGTGCAGAATGGGGAACAGCCCGGCGCACGCTACCGCGAACAGTGTCATCGCCTCCGCGAAGCGGTTGATCGAGTTGCGCCACGATTGCCGCAGCAGCAGCAGGATGGCGGAAATCAGCGTGCCCGCGTGCCCGATTCCCACCCACCATACGAAATTGACGATGGCGAAGCCCCACGCCACCGGCACGTTCACGCCCCAAATACCCACGCCCTGGTAGAACAGGTAGGAAACGGCAAAAAGCAGGATGAACGTCCACAGCGCTACCAGCCCCACTCCCATCAGCCAACCCAATGACACTGGCCGCGTCAGCACGATGGAGCTGATCTTGTCCGTGATAGTGGCGAACGTGTGCCCCGGCGCCATTACCGGTGGCCGCCCGTGCCGCTCGCTTATCTCCTCGACTCGATCCTTCTGCTCCATGCCTCAGTTCTTCTCTGCCGGTGGGGGCAGCTCCGGGTTGGGGTTGTTGATAGCCGCCAGATAGGTGGTCCGCGGCCGTGTATTCAGATCGGTCAGCAGCCCGTAATTACGCGCCGTACCCTTCAGTTTGCTCACCCGGTTCTCCGCGTTGTTGATGTCGCCAAACGCGATCGCATCCGCCGGGCACGCCTGCTGGCATGCCGTCATCACGTCCGCTTCCCGCACTTTGCGGTCCTCGCGCTCCGCGTCTATGCGCGCCTGCGTAATCCGCTGCACGCAATATGTGCACTTCTCCATCACGCCGCGGCTGCGCACGCTCACTTCGGGATTTCTCATCATCTTCAGTTGCGGCGTGTTCCAATCCTGCCACAGCATGAAGTTGAACCGCCGCACCTTGTAGGGACAATTGTTGGAGCAGTAGCGCGTGCCCACGCAGCGGTTGTAAACCATGTCGTTCAGGCCCTCGCTGCTGTGTACCGTCGCTCCTACCGGACACACGTACTCGCAGGGCGCATTTTCGCACTGCATGCACGGTACCGGCTGGAAGTATGCCTTGGGATTGTCGCGGTCGCCCTGATAGTACGTATCCACCCGCAGCCAGTGCATGTGCCGGCCCTTGTTCACCTGGTCCTTGCCCACTACCGCGATGTTGTTCTCTGACTGGCAGGCGATGATGCACGCGTTGCACCCCACGCACGCGCTCAAGTCAATGGACATCCCCCAGGCGTAACTCGTGTATTCGTAGTTGTAGTAGAGGGTTTCGTCTTTCTCCGGTGTGTAGTGGTGCCGCAGGATCGCCTTGGGATCTTGCGCGTACTGCGCCGCCGTTGCTGAAATCACTAGGTCGCGCGTGCCCAGCTGCGTGTCCATGCTCTGCTGGCCCTGCGTTGTCGCCAGCAGGTACTGGTCCCCGGTACGGCGCATCTCAACCGCCGTGCTCCATGGCTCCTTCATGGTGCGGATGCGGTACATGTCGAAGCCGAAGCCCGTTCCCGTTCTGCCCGCAAAACGCCGCCCGTAGCCCAAAAAGCCCGTCACCACGTTGGCCGGCTGCCCTACCTGCACCCACACCGCCGCTTCCAGCGTTCGGTTGCCGACTTTCAGTTGCACCACGTCGTTGCTCTTCAGGCCCATCTGGTGCGCTGTCTCCACCCCTATCAGCAGCCCGTTATCCCACGTCAGCTTGTTCATTGGCTTGGGCAGCTCCTGCAGCCACGCGTTGTTGGAGAAGCGCCCGTCAAACACCGATGGATCAGGCCGGAAATTTATCTCCAGCTGCGGCTGGCTGCCTTGCGGCTCCGGTCCGAAATCCACGTTCTTCAGCTGTGCCGGCTTGGGCTGAAGCGCTGTTCCCGCAATGAAACCGTCATGCACCGCTGGACGCCAGAAGCCCTCGAAGTCCACGGCCGGCGGAGCCGCAGCCGCTTTGCCCTTGCCTCGCGCGGCGGGAGCCGGCGCCGCCGGCTTCTGCAGTTGCCGCTGCCAGTAAGCCCGCACAATTTCATAAGCCTTGGTTTCTCCCTGCCCGGTGAAGATGGCCATCAGCTCGGTATCGGTTTTGCCGTTGTATAGCGGCGCAATCAGCGGCTGAATGATGCTCGTTGTCCCGTCATAGGCCCGCGTGTCGCCCCACGCCTCCAAGTAATGCGCCGCGTTGATGTGCCACTGGCAGAACTGTGCTGTCTCATCCTGGTACAGCCCGTGGTGAATCCGCAGCGGGACTTTTTCCTTCATGGTCAGCCCGAAGCCCAGCTCTGCCGGTGTGTCATACACCGGGTTGCCGCCCAGGATAACCAGCAGCTGCACCTTCCCGCCTTTTATATCGTCCACTAACTCGGTTACCGACTGGTTCTCGTCCACCCAGTTCGCCGCCACCGGGTCGGTGTAGAACACGGTCCGCCCCACGTTGCCCAGCGCGGCATTCATGGCATGCGCCAGTGCATGAATCAACGGCGGCTGGTACTCGCCGGGAATCACTACACAACTTCCTTTATGTTGTTGCAGGTCCTTCACCAGTGCGGGCAGCCACGTGCTTGCCATCCCGCTGGTCGCGCCGCCAGACACGTTCACGCCCACACCCTTGGCGACCGCGCGTGCGAATTGTTCCAGCTCCACCTGCCGCAGCGGCAGGCGATGGTCGGCCTTCCCGCCGGTCGCCGTGTAAGTGGTCTCCGCCATGTACAGGCGGCCAATCGGCCGGTTTGATTCCGGTCTCCGCCGCGAAGCCCAGTCGCGGGCATGGCGCAGCGCTCCCGGAAACGTCGGATAGAGGAAATCCGCATCCAGTGACAGGACAACGTCCGCTTCTGCCAGCCGGTACTGCGTCTCCATCGGCTCGCCGAACGCCATCACTGCCCCCGCGCGCGCGGTGTCCCGGTTTACCGGCTCATACTGGTGCCATTTCGCCTGCGGAAATACCTGCAAGACAGCCTTCAGTTGGTCGGCCAGCGTGGGCGATACCACTGTGCGCGTCAGAAAACGCAGTCCCGCTCCCTGCGCCTGCCGCTGGGCTGCAATCGGCGCTTGCATTGCTCCCAGGAATGCGGGATAGGAACGGATCTCCCCCACGTACGTCACCGCCGGCGATCGGTCCGGGTCATAGAGCTCCAGCACCGAAGCCTGCGAAAAAATGTCGCTTCCCCCCAGGCTCGCGGGATGGTCGGGATTGCCTTCCACCTTGGTCGGCCGCCCCATGTGGCTTTCCACCAATAGCGGACGCGCGTGCCCCCCCATTTCCATCGCCGTCGCGAAAAACAACGGCCGCCCCGGAACGATTTCTTCCGGCTGCCGCACGTAAGGTACTATCGGCTCCAGCGGCTGCTTGGTGCAGCTCGTCAGCCCCGCCAGTGCCAGTGACGCTCCCATCAGCTGCAGGAAGCCGCGCCGCGAAAATCCTTCCATCCACTCCGACGCGCCCCGGGGAAACTCCCGCTTCACCTGCTCCTGGAATGTCGGATCGCCTGCCAGTTCCTCCAGGCTGCGCCAGTAGCGCGGCCCGTCCTCGCTCGCCAGCTTCTCCTCCAGCTCTTTCAGGTTGTGCTTGCCCGGGCAAACCGGGTGGCTCCCTTTTTCGTCAGCTCCCATGTCTTCTCTTCGCTGCCTTCCGCCCTTTGCGCTCAGCGGTGGCAAGTGCTGCAGCTGGTTATGTCCTGCACCGTCCGCAAGTGGTACGCCTTCACCAGCTCCCGCCCCAGCCCCCGCTGGTCGTAATATTTTGTGCCGTTGAATTCCACCGGATGAAATCCATCCGGCTGCTGGTAGCGCATGTTGAACACTTCCTGCCGCGGCCGCAGGTACTTCTGCGGCGCCCGGTGGCAATCCAGGCACCACTCCATCTGCAGCGAGGCGTAGTTGTACATCAGCGGCATGCGGTCCACCGGCCCGTGGCAGGTGTCGCATCCCACTCCTTTGTTAAGGTGAATGCTGTGGTCGAAATAGACGAAGTCCGGCAGGTCATTCACTCGTGACCACACCAGCGACTGCCCCGTCTGGAAACTTTGCCGCACCGGTTCCAGCATGGGCGCGTTGGTCCAGATCTGCGAATGGCAGTTCATGCACGTTTTGGTAGGCGGTATGCCCGCAAAACTGGATTTCTCCACCGACGTGTGGCAGTAGCGGCAGTCAATTCCCAGCCCGCCCACATGGTGCGCGTGGCTGAAGGGCACCGGCTGCGCACGCGCCACTCCGGCAAAGGTCGTGTACGGCGAGCGCTCCAGCTGCAGCGCCGCCCACAGTCCCACCGCCACCACCACCAGGGACCCAAAGATTGTGAAGCGTGAGATTGTATTAGTGCTGCGATGGAATATCTGGGCCATCTGTCGCGTTCACGGAACGCCAAAACTCCCCTGACGCTCCCGTTCTGCTGCTGCGGAAGACTTCCGACATCACACCACTGCGTCTGGTATCACTTATGAGTCGTGACTCGCATCACGAAAACTTGTGATTATAACATCCGTAACGCGCGTGCCAGCACCGGCTCGCCTCACTTGGCGCTTTTTGGCCCGCCTCTGTTGAATTTTTCAACGGCGGCACGCCTCTCTTCGCGCCTTAGTGCTCGCTCTAAATGTCGCGTTACGACATTTGTTACAAGCGTAGCAGCACATCGCTCGTCCTCGCCGCGCCTCCGCGGCGAGCTGCTCCCTCGCCTGTTTCCAATTCTCGTGATATTCGGGCGCCGGCGTCCGGCCGAAATCTCCTGCCGGCCACGCCCTCTTGGGTTCTCCGCCAAGACTTTCGGTTGCGCCAGAGTGCCTCCGCGTTGCCCATGTCGAAGAATTTACCCGCGATCACTGTCGCTCGGGTTCAGCCATGGGCTTGCCTGGCGCCGCGCTTTAGCGCTGCATCATCCCCCCTTATTCTGTCATCCCGAGCGAGTGCGAACCGAGCATTGCGAGGCGAGCACGAGTCGAGGGACCTCCGCATTTTTTCCATCGCCGCTACTGCCCCCAGGAGTTCTACATTAGAAGGATTTCGGTGGGGCACAGTCCTGCCAGTTCAACGCTTTAGCCCTGCATCGGTTCAACTCTTGACTCTGCTTTTGGGTGGAGCAGCGCTTTAGGGCTGCATCATCCCCCTCCCTTATTCTGTCATGGTAGCGAGCGCGAACTGGGCGAGGCGAGCGCGAGCGGAGAGCCTGCTTTGAGCTTGCCGAAGCGACCTATCCATTTCTCTCATCGCGCCGGCATGGTTTAATTCGAAACTCTTACATCTCCCTCTTCATCTCTAAACTCCTCAGGAGACTTCCATGACCACGCAAGCTGAAAAAGCCCGCATCTTCCGTGCACTTCACCAGCGCGACGGCGCCTTCATCATTCCCAATCCCTGGGATGCCGGTACTGCCCGCCTTCTCGCTCATCTCGGCTTCGAGGCGCTGGCCACCACCAGCATGGGTTATGCTTTCTCTCTCGGGCGGCGCGACACTACGCTGAATCGCGAGGAAACACTGGCCTACGCTTCCGCGATGGCCGAGGCTACTCCCTTGCCCGTCAGCGCCGACTTGGAAAAGGGTTTTGGCGATGCGCCGGAAGCCGCCGCGCTTACCATCACGCTCGCCGCCGCCGCCGGCGTAGTCGGCGGCTCCATCGAGGACGCCACTGGGAACCCCGATGCTCCCGTCTATGAAATGGAACACGCTGCTGACCGCATCCGGGCAGCTGTAGAAGCCGCGCGCTCTCTTCCTTTTACGTTCACCCTTACCGCCCGCGCCGAAAACTACCTCCACGGCCGCCCCGATCTGGCCGATACTATAAAGCGCCTGCAGGCCTACCAGGAAGCGGGTGCCGACGTCCTCTACGCCCCCGGCCTCGCTACCCGCGACGACATTGCCGCCGTCGTCAAATCGGTGGACCGCCCCGTGAATGTGGTGATGGGACTGCGCGGCGCGCAGCTCAGCCTGGCTGAACTCTCTGCCTTGGGGGTGAAACGGGTAAGTGTAGGGAGCGCTCTCTGCCGCGCCGCTCTGGGCGCCTTTCTTCGTGCCGCCCACGAAATGCGCGAACACGGCACCTTTGCTTTTGCTGCCCAGGCCGTGAACCCGCGAGAGGTCTCCGCCATTTTCACTCCGTAAAGCGATCTACTGGGTCACCTGGTTACCAATTGAGTGGCGGCCCGGCGCTCTGATGGGAGCGGTAACGAGGATTCTGTTGAGGGATACTTGGTCCTTCTATCCGGAACCTTCAGGCGCCAAGTGCTAGTTGCTAAATGCTAACGGCCGATCGATGGGCACACTTACCCCAAGCCGCCGGTACCGGCCAGCTAGTGGACAATCGCCCTAATGAGTGATGTACGCGGAAAAGTAATACGCCAGCACTCCGCACATGGCCAGGAACGAAATCCCGTACCCGGTTAGAATCCACAACTTGCGGCAATCTGATTTGTTGCTGGCGACGGCTGGAATAGCAGTCCCTGTGGCCCGCTCCTGCATACACTACCTCCCGGTTTCTATGTGATCGGTACTGGGTTACCTAATCGGACTCGGCCCTTTGAGCCCCCCGGCCAAAGATGCGGCCGTACATAGTACGCGCCCAGAACGGGCGTTATAAATACCCCACAGCTGCCCGGGAAGGGCAGCAATTATGCGCGGATTTTACTACGAATTTGACCCCCAAAATCACAAAAATCGGGTGCTGCTGCAAATCCCGTGTTCCTCGAAAAACCAGAAAATGACCCCCAAAACACCCTCAAAACCGCGTTTTTAGGGCGTCAAAACACCCAAAAATGAACAAAAAAATCCCCGGCCCGCAAGCCGGGGAGAGTCTAAGAACCGGTCTAACTACTTCTGCGACTCGGACTTGGATTCCTTCTTGGCCTTCTTGGCAGCTTTCTTGTTGGCCTTCTTCTCTTTCTTAGCAGCCTTCTTTTCGGCCTTCGTCATCTTCTGGTTGCTGGCGGGAGCAGCGGTGGAACCAGCTTCCTGGGCCACGGCCACGCCGAGCAGCATCGAGGCAGCGAACAGCAATGTGAGCAGCTTCTTCATTTTCCTAAACTCTCCTTAGAGATTTACGGGCTTCAGGACGCACGCTTGCTTGGGACCGCTTTGCAGGTGATTGTCCTCAGACGATATAAACCTGAGCGGCCAACAAAAGTTGCTGGAGGGTGCAAATTAATTGGCCGCAGGTGCGGGTGCCAAATCGGGAGAGCCGTAAGTCTAACTCCCGGGAAGAGAATAGTAAGTGCATACATACCAGAGGGTTAGCGGCTTATAATTTTACTGTTCGGCTGTGACCACGGACACATCCACCCAGCGCCGCAATTCCTAGACTGAGGTCATTATGGACAGTACAGCAATCAAGCCAGCCAAGCCGAAGCCGGTGCGTGACCCATCGCAGGACGTATTGCGGGCCGAAGGGCATCCCCTGGATGCGATATTCAAGCCCCAGAGCGTGGCCGTGGTGGGCGCCACCGAGCGCCAGGGCAGCGTGGGCCGAACCATCCTGTGGAATCTGCTGAGTACGCCCTTTGGCGGCACGGTTTACCCTATCAATCCCAATCGCGGCAGCGTGCTCGGCATTCGCGCCTACAAGTCGCTGGCGGCGGTGCCGGAGCGGGTGGAGCTGGCGGTGATCGTCACCCCGGCGGACACCGTCCCGGCGGTGATCGCCGAGTGCGTGGAAGCGGGGGTTCAAGGCGCTATCGTTATTTCCGCCGGCTTCAAGGAGCACGGCGAGCACGGCAAGGAGCTGGAGCGGCAGATCCGGGAAAGAATCGAAGGCACGAGGCTGCGCATCATCGGCCCCAACTGCCTGGGGGTGATGAACCCGCTGAGCGGGCTGAACGCTACTTTCGCGCAATCCATGGCGCGGCCGGGCAACGTGGCCTTCATCAGCCAGAGCGGCGCGCTGTGCACAGCGGTGCTGGACTGGAGCCAGCGCGAAATGGTGGGCTACAGCGCCTTCGTTTCCATCGGCTCCATGCTGGATGTGGACTGGGGCGACCTGATTGACTACCTGGGCAATGACCCGCGCACGCACTCCATCGTCATGTACATGGAGTCGGTGGGCAACGCGCGCAGCTTTCTCTCAGCAGCGCGCGAGGTGTCGCTGACCAAGCCCATCATCGTGATCAAGGCGGGGCGGACGGAAGCGGCGGCGGTGGCGGCGGCTTCCCACACTGGCGCGCTGACCGGCAGCGATGAAGTGCTGGATGCCGCTTTCCGGCGCTGCGGCGTGCTGCGCGTGACCTCCATCTCCGACGTGTTCTATTTGGCGGACGTGCTCTCCAAGCAGCCACGCCCGCACGGCCCGCGACTGGCCATCCTGACCAACGCCGGCGGCCCGGGCGTGCTGGCCACCGACGCGCTCATCGGCCTGGGCGGCGAACTGGCGACGCTTTCGCCGGAAACCATGAAGGCCTTCGACGAGCTTCTTCCGCCGCACTGGAGCCACAACAATCCGGTTGACATCCTGGGCGACGCCGGCCCGCAGCGCTACGCCAAGGCGCTGGAGATTGCCGCCCACGATCCCAATATTGACGGCCTGCTCACCATCCTGACGCCCCAGGCCATGACCGACCCTACGCAGACCGCCGAGCAGCTCAAGCCCTACGCCAAGGGCACGGGCAAGCCGGTTCTGGCCAGCTGGATGGGCGGAGCGGAGGTGGCGGCGGGCCAGGACATCCTGAACCGCGCCGGCATTCCCACGTTTCCTTTTCCGGACACGGCGGCGCGCGTCTTCTTCTACATGTGGCGCTACAGCTACAATCTGCGCGGGTTGTATGAGACGCCCTCGCTGCCCGCCGATGGTGAAGTGGCGGACGGCAAGCGCGCCGGCGCCATCGTGGAGCGGGCGCGGCAGGAGGGCCGCACCCTGCTGACGGAGCTGGAATCGAAGCAGGTGCTCGCGGCCTACGGCATTCCCTGCGTGCCCACACTGCTGGCCATCAGCGAAAACGAGGCGGTCGCACGCGCCGAAGAAATCGGCTATCCGGTGGTGCTCAAGCTGCACTCGGAAACCATTACCCACAAAACCGACGTGGGCGGCGTGCAACTCAACCTGCTCGATGCTGAGGCAGTGCGCAAGGCCTTCCGCGCCATCGAGGCCGGGGTGCGCGAGAAAAAAGGTGCAGGCCACTTCCTGGGCGTGAGTGTGCAGCCCATGGTGAAGCACGAAGGCTATGAGCTCATCCTGGGCAGCAGCATTGACCCGCAGTTTGGCCCGGTGCTGCTGTTCGGCTCCGGCGGACAACTGGTGGAGGTGTTCAAAGACCGGGCGCTGTCCCTGCCGCCGCTGAACACCACCCTGGCACGGCGCATGATGGAGCAGACCAAAATTTTCCGCGCACTCGAAGGCGTGCGCGGGCGCCAGGCGGTGGACCTGGGCGCGCTGGAGGAGCTGCTGGTGCGCTTCAGCGACCTGGTGGTCGAGCAGCCCTGGATCAAGGAGATTGACATCAACCCGCTGCTGGCTTCTTCGGAGCGGCTGCTGGCGCTGGACGCGCGCGTGGTGCTGCATGGTCCCGAAGTGAAAAAAGAGGAGCTGCCGCGTCCCGCCATCCGTCCCTACCCGCTGCGCTATGTGATCCCGTGGCGTTTAAAGAACGGCGCAGAGGTGGTGATCCGCCCGGTGCGCCCGGAAGACGAGCCGGCGCTGGTGCGCTTCCATGCCGAGCTCTCCGAGCGCAGCGTCTACTTACGTTATTTCCAGCCCATGAAGCTGAGCACACGCACCGCGCACGAGCGGCTGACGCGCATCTGCTTTTTGGATTATGACCGGGAGATGGCGCTGGTGGCCGAACTGCGTGACGGTCGCGGTGGCCAGCCGGAGATTATCGCCGTGGCTCGCCTCAGCAAGCTGCACGGCGTGAACGAGGCCGAGGCCGCCATCGTGGTCAGCGACCACTACCAGCACCAGGGCCTGGGAACGGAACTCTACCGGCGGCTGGCGCAGATTGCGCGCGATGAGAAGATTGCGCGCATTGTTTCCACCATGTTGGGCGAAAACCGCGAGATGCGCGCCATCTGCCAGAAGCTGGGCTTTCGCATCCACGCCGATATGGAAGAGCAGACGGTAAAGGCGGAGCTGGCGGTGGGGTAGCGGCAGCTTTGATGGGAGAACTCCCTAAAGCGACTGTGGCGAAGCGAAACGATGCGGGGGTCCTTCGACTCCGCGGACTGATTCGCAAGCGAATCAGTCCGCTGCGCTCAGGATGACAGAATTAAAAACAAATACTGTCATGCTGAGCGAGGGCGAATGCCCGAGTCGAAGCACCCCTGCGAAGTTGGCACCACCGAGTTGCTGAAAGGAGTTTCTACCGGCCAGCTATGGCTTCCCCGGCAAACGCCATTTGCTGCCCTGTGTGCTCCGCAAGATCTACCCAGCGAGGATTTAGCGACTCGATCAGCGCAATTTTCTTTGACCTACGCCACCCCTTCACCTGCTTCTCCCGGCTGATGGCCTTCAAAATGTTGTCGAAGGTCTCGTAGTACACCAGGCGATGGCAATGATATTTGCGGGCAAATCCTTCGATGGCGCCGCTCTTGTACTCCAGCATGCGCCGAGTGAGGCTATCGGTGACGCCGATATATAAAGTCCCGGAGTTGCTGCTCACGATGTAAACCCAGTACCGGTGCTCCTTCATGAGAACACCTCTAAGCAGCATCGTAACGCGGGCGCCGCGGGGGTAGTTCGACTCGGGCATGCGCCCTCGCTCACCATGACACCAAAATGGGAATGGGAGGTACGTTCGCCGCCATCTGCCAGAAGCTCGGCTTCCGCATCGACGCCGAAATAGAAGAGCAGACAGGCAAAGGCCGAGCTGGCGGCAGTGTAAGCAGCGGTTAGCCATTAGCAGTTAGCCGGTGAACCTTGAGAACGCATGGTTCCCGCCTTTCGATTGCTATAAATCTCCAGCTCCCCAACACCTGTGATGTTGAGCGAGGGCGCATGCCCGAGTCGAAAGACCCCTGCGCAGCTAATCGTGTCGCGAGGTCGCAGGGAGGTTTCTGAGAGAACTCCCTGGAGCGGTAAATGAGGGGCGAACGCTGTAGGGGTCCTTCGACTCCGCATAGTGACTCGCGAGCGAGTCACTATGCTGCGCTCAGGATGACAGATTAAAAACAAATACTGCATGCTGAGCGAGGGCGCACGCCCGAGTCGAAATTGAGGCGCTTAGCGGGCGTCTGAGCCCGCTGCCGAAATCCTGAGCGCAGCGAAGGACCTCACATCCTGTGCCGTTGGCAGCACCCAGTTGTTGAAGGGGGTTTCTACCGGCCAGCTGTGGCTTCGCCGGCAAAAGCCATCTGCTGCCCGGCGCTCTCGCTCACCATGACACCAAACTGGGAATGGGCGTAGGTTGCGCCGCCGGCCATCTAGACCTGTTGCAGAGCGGAAAACAGGGCTTGTTTCCATCGCCGGACGTCAATGGCCCAGCAAATTTTGGCTTTGTGCTTTTGGTCCAGGACGGGAGCCCAGACCGCCTGATTGCGCTCGTCGGCAGCCACGTTCAGGCGGTCCACCACGGTCATTCCGCGGGTCAGATCGCTGCGCGTTTCGATATCCACGTAATGCGTGCTCCATTCCGTGCCCACGCTGGGATCAAGGGCGATGCACATAGCCACCGGGTCAGGCAGCGAGACGCCGTCTTCTCCTGTCTGAACCTTGTAAGCCTGCCGCGCGTGGCTGTTGCACTCGCACGCGAAGCGAGCCACTTCGCTATTGCATGCCAGCAGGCGCGCAATTTCGCTTTGGTTCACCACCGCTTCTCCGCGGGAGAGCTGCCAGCCGATTAGCTCGATAGGAAGCCCGCTGCGGAAGACAATGCGCGCCGCCTCGGGGTCCACCCAGATGTTGTACTCGGCGGCGGGAGTTACATTGCCTTCGCAGCAGGGCGCTCCACCCATGACGACACAGCGGCCGACCCGGGCGGCGATGTCCGGCCGCTTGGCCAGGGCCAACGCCACATTGGTGAGCGGCGCCAGTGTGACCAGCGTCAGCCCAGGATTGTTCTCCGCCGCCGCGATGATGGCATCGGCGGCATGCAGCGCTTCGCACCCCTGGCGGGGAGCCGGATAGTGGTGTTCTCCCAGGCCGTCGCATCCATGAAACCAGGTGGCATTCTGATAAGGGCGCAGCAGCGGCTTGTCTGCGCCGCTATAGACCGGAACCCGGGCGCCACACAATCCCACCGTGTACAGCGCATTGCGAGTGGACTGCTGCACCGGAACGTTGCCCGCCACCGTGGTGATGGCAACCACGCGAACATCGGGAGCGCGCAGCGCCATGATGATGGCGACGGCATCGTCGGAAGCCGTGTCGGTATCAATGAGGAACGAACGGAGCACGCGCGTAGCATAACAAAGCGGGAGACGTGGACCTTGTCGCTTTTTGCGAAGCCCGGCAAAAATTGGACTTTAAAGTGGAGGAGGAAGCAATTCCTCCCAGAGTCATCCGCCTTCCGCCCAGTTCCGAAGATGGATTGGGTGATTGCCCCTCCTTGACCGGAATTCGATATATGATAAGCAGCGCTCACGCTCCCCACCCGCTCACCGGTGGAGGGTACCGATGCGATATGCGCTTGTGCTGGCGGCCATTATCACAGCGTCTATCACGCTGGCCTCGCAGGCCGTTTCCTCTCAGCCGGATGAATCAAAACAAAACCTATGCACGGTAGCCGGGCGGGTGGTGACAGCCGCCGAAGGCACTCCGCTGAAGTCGGCCCGTGTGATGCTGATGGCGGAGAACTCCGGGCAGCGCGAGCCCAGGACTTACGGCGTCACCACCGATGCCAGCGGCGTTTTTGTTTTGAAAAATGTGGCTCCAGGACGTTACCGGCTATTCGCAGAGCGTACCGGCTATGTCAGTCAGCAGTACCGCTCCTCGGACACGCAGAGCGGCGCCTTGCTCGGGCTGCAACCCCGGCAGCAGGTGAGCGACATCCTGTTTCGTCTTGTCCTGGCGGCGGTGGTCACTGGTCGCGTGACCGACGAAGATGAAGAGCCCATGGCCGGCATCCGCGTCATGGCCCTGCGCCGCCCTACGGAAGAGGAACAAGAGGAAGAGGAGAGCTACGGGTCCCGCCAGCAGGACCAGTTAATGCCCGCAGGTTCTGCCCGCACCGACGACCGCGGCCAGTACCGCGTTTTCGGGCTGAAACCCGGGGAGTACTACCTGCAAGCCACTGAGTCGCTGCAACCGCCGCAGGATTTCCCTGAGGGTGAGGACTACTTTGTGCGCGAGGCCCTGGGTGCCGAATACGCTCCTGTCTATTATCCGGGCGTGCTGCAGCGCAGCCAGGCGGAAACGATTTCACTTCGCCCCGGAGATGAGGCCCAGGTTGACTTCTCCCTGCGCCACATAAAGACCGTGGAGATTTCCGGGCGCGTTATTGCTCCTGACGGCAAGCCGGTGAATGCGATGATCGAACTCCAGGACGCGGGCGTGGGGGATTACTTTGAAAGCCACAACACGAATACCGACGCGGAGGGCAAGTTCCAGTTGAAGGGGGTGCCGCCCGGCAGTTATATCCTCACGGCCTACCAGCAAGCCAGCGACGAGATGTACCCGACGGCGCTGCAAGAACTCACTGTCGGCAACGACAACATTGATTCGCTCACCATAGCCCTGAGTCGCGGCACTGACTTCACCGGGAAAGTCGTGCTGGAGGGACTGGCGCGCCCCAATTACCTCCGCGTCTCCCTGAATGTCGTCGGCGGAAAGGATTCGGGCTATCACGGAGGACGAGTGAAGGCGGATGGCAGCTTCGAATTAAAAGGTGTGCCACAGGGCAATTATGCGATCGGGGTCTATGGAGGAGGTGAGGGCCGCTGGTATGTGCAATCCGCTCGTTTGGGTTCGGACGATGTTCTGGAGCACGGGCTGGAAGTGGAGAAAGGAACCGGCGGAACCTTGGAGATTGTCATATCTGCAGCGAGGGCACAGCTGGAAGGCTCGGTGACGCAGGACGACAAACCGGCGGTCGGAGCCCGCGTGCGCATCGTTGCCGACCCGGAAACGCCCTATAACCGCATGCGGCGGCGCGACACAACCACGGACCAGAATGGGCAATTTGTGCTGCCCGGTGTTGCTCCAGGGAATTATCGCGTGACCGCCCGCTCGCCCGCTGATTCCGCAGGCGAGGACGCCAAGGCTGACCCGCAGTCAGTAACACTTTCCGAGGGTGGACACAAAAACATTCAGCTGAAGCTGATTCCAGTCCAGAGCCAGTAGCCCGAACAAAGAAAAGCGCGGAAGGTCCCAACACCCGCCTGAACCAGTAAAGAAGATAGTGCTGGCTCCCGCAATGCCGTAGAGTGCTGGATGAACCCCGTTGAAAGCAATCAGGGGATAGAGAATTTGAGCGAGCCCTCCATCACCACGCAGGCGCCGTTGCCGGAGGAGCGCAGCATGGCCACACTGGCCCACATCCTGCAGGTGGTCGGCTGGTGGGTCGCACCTTTAATTATCTTTTTAATCAAGCGCGAGTCCCGCTTTGTGTCGTTCCATGCCTTGCAGGCTTTGCTGCTACAGATTGCTTACATGTTCCTGACTTTCACGTTCATGGGGCTATGGTTTGTCTTCTTCTTTCTGATGGTGGCGCAGCATCCGGCAACTCACGGCTCCCCGCCGCCGGCTATGTTCGTTCTTTTCCCCCTGGTTTGGCTGGGCTTTATCGCAGCGTGGTCGGTAATGCTGGTGATTGCGATCGTCTATGCCATCAAAGCCGGGCGTGGGGAGTGGGCGGAGTATCCGTTGCTGGGCCGGCTGTCGCGGAAGATTCTGAAAATCGGGCCGGGTGGAACGGCTGCATCCGTTTGAACAGCAATGGCTTCTTATTCCGAGTGCGGCTGAAGTCCGGGAGTCTTTCTCCCGGTCAAATCCGCGCAAGTTTAGTCAGGTCCGCAGTCATCACACTTTGTTCCAGGAAAGTGAACTCGCCCTTGTCTCTGACCTCGCGCGCAGCATCCAGTAAGCCGGTCATCGCCGCGCGATAGAGTGAGGTGGCCAGGCTGATGCGCCGCACACCGGCCGCGGCGAGTTCCCTTACAGAAAATGATTTCCCCTTGATTCCCACCATGAAGTTGAACGGCTTAGTTAGCGCCGCGCACACGGTTCGCACCGCCGCAAGGTCGGGCAGGCCGGGAGCAAACAGCACATCGGCGCCTGCCTTTTCGAAGGCTTGCAGGCGGCTGATGGTGTCTTCGAGGCTGGGCGCGGCATAGAGGAAATTGTGGGCGCGCGCCGTCAGCATGAAGGGAAAGGGCAGGGCGCGGGCCACCTCTGCGGCGGCAGCAATCCGTTCCACGGCCAGGGGGAAGTCGTAGAGAGGGTGGTCGGGATTGCCGGTCGCGTCCTCGATGGTGCAGCCAACGAGGCCAGCCTGCGCCGCCAGCCGGATGGTTTCCGCAACCACATCGGGAGCGTCGCCGAATCCTTCTTCCAGGTCTCCCGAAACCGGCAAATCAGTGGCGCCGGCAATCTGGCGGGCGTGGAGGAGTGCCTCATCTCGCGTCAGACCGCCATCTCTTTTACCGAAGGCCGAAGCGGCGGAAGCCGCGCTGGAGGTAGCCAATGCCTGGAATCCGAGGCCGGCGAGAAGGCGGGCCGAGCCTACGTCCCAGGGATTGGGAATGACGAAAACGCCCGGCCCTTCGTGCAGCTTATGAAAACGGAGTGCCTTTTCTTTCTGGGTGACGCCCACTGGAGTATTCTCCGCGATCGATTTTCCACCATGCACCACTTCGGCTAGCCGACCGGCCAATGAGTACTACTCTTTGGACGAGTTTAGCGAGACTGGGTTGCGAATTTTGCGGATTGCCGCCGGAAGGTGCATGCCGCGCTTACGCTGGAACCAACTTCCGGGATTTCATTGACTTGCCCTCGCACCCCGCCTAACATAACGCGGCGCCATGATTGGTCAGACCATCTCTCATTACCGCATCCTGCAAAAGCTTGGCGGCGGCGGGATGGGCGTGGTCTATGAAGCCCAGGATTTGACCCTGGGGCGGCGCGTGGCTCTGAAGTTTCTGCCGGAACAACTGGCGAGCGATCCTCAGGCCCTGGAAAGATTCCAGCGCGAGGCGCGTGCCGCCTCGGCGCTTAACCATCCCAACATCTGCACCATCCACGAGATCGGTTGCGAGGAAGGCCGTCACTTCATGGTTATGGAGCTGCTGGAAGGCAGCACTCTGAAAGCCATGATCACCGGCCATGCCCTGGAACTGGAGCCGATGCTGGAACTGGCCATCCAGATCAGCGACGCGCTCGACGCAGCCCACGTGGAAGGCATTATCCACCGCGACATCAAGCCGGCCAATCTCTTCGTCACCCGCCGCGGCAACGCGAAAATCTTGGACTTCGGCCTGGCCAAAGTCAGTGCGCAGCGCAAAACCGCAGCCGACGCCGTGGCAGTTAACGTCACGGCCGCTACGGCCGTGCGGGAGGAGTACCTCACCAGCCCAGGAACGGCGGTCGGAACCGTGGCCTATATGTCGCCCGAGCAGGTGCGCGGCAAGGAACTAGACGCCCGCACCGACCTTTTTTCTCTAGGCGCGGTGCTGTATGAGATGGCGACGGGCGCGGTGCCCTTCCGTGGCGACACATCAGGAGTGATTTTTGACAGCATCCTGAACCGCGAGCCCACGCCGCCGGTGCGTCTGAACCCGGATCTGCCGCCGGAATTGGAGCGCATCATCACCCGCGCGCTGGAAAAGGATCGCGACTTGCGCTACCAGACGGCGGCGGAGATACGCGCCGAGCTGAAACGTCTGAAGCGCGATACCAGTTCAGGCCGCGTACAGGCAGTGCCGACAATACAGGCGGCACCGGACGTGGCGCGCCCTTCCTCCGCGGTGACTCCGACCGTGAAGCCCAGTCGCGGGATGTGGCTGGTGTTCGCGCTGGGGGTGCTGGTGCTCGCAATCGCCGCCGTCGCCGCCTACAAGCTGTTGACCCGGCCCCGCGGCTTCAATTTGCAGAACATGAAGATCGCGCAGGTCACCGACAGCGGCAAGGCGAGCAGAGTCGCCATTTCCGGGGACGGGCGCTACGTAGTTTACGTGCTGCGCCAGGGGGAGAAGCAGAGCCTGTGGGTGCGCCAGGTCGCAACCGGCAGCGACGTGCAGGTGCTGGCTCCGGATGTAGTTCAGTATCAGGGACTGGCGCTTTCCCCCGACGGCAATTATGTCTACATGTCGCGTTCCGATAAGACGACCGTCAACTTCAATTATCTGTACGTCATGCCCGTGCTGGGAGGGACGCCGAAGCAAATACTGCGAGACGTGGATACGCCGCCGGCGTGGTCGCCGGATGGCAAAAAGTTCGCGTTCTTGCGCGGCGATCCAAACCATTCGCAGATGATTGTAGTAACCGCCAACAGTGATGGCGCCGGGGAAGCGGTGGTGGCGAAAAGGCCTGCCTTAATAAACTTTCCGGCGCCACTCTCCTGGTCACCCGATGGCAAATGGCTGGCTTTATCGCTGCAAAGTCTGGAGCACGGTGGCGCTTCGCGATTCGTAATTGAGCTAATCTCGCCAACCACGGGTGATACCCGCGATCTGTACATTTCGGACACGCCGCTATTGGGAGTGCGCTGGCTCCCGGACGGAAGCGGAGTGCTGGTCAATCGGTTGGATCCGGCCTCCTCAAGGCAACAGATTTACTTCGTCTCCTACCCCGAAGGGAACCTTTCGCGCTTCACCAATGATTTGACCTCCTATGACGGATTTTCGCTTGACCTGACCCAGGATGGGCGCAGCCTCGCAGCCGTGCAAACCACGGCGCAATCGCACCTCTGGCTTTTGCCGGAAGCGGGTGCCGACAGCGGTAAACAACTGACGTCCGGCGACGAGGAACTCACCAACGCCGTAACCTGGGGCGACAACACGCACGTGCTGGGCACCAACAGCCGGGGCGCGCTGGTCAGCGTAGGCGCCGACGGGCGGGCGAACACTTTGATCAGCGGCGGCGCGCCGGTTCTATTTGTTCGCGGCTGCCGGGATCGGAACCAGATTCTGATCGACCGCTTCGAAGGCGGCACTGACCGCGTGTATCGCTGCGATCCCGATGGCAGCAACTTGCAGGCGGTCGGTCCTGGATTTTTGCAGGGGTGCTCGCCGGACGCATCCTGGTACACGTACGTGGATGCTTCCGACAAACTGTTTCGCGCGCCGCTGTCTGGGGGGATGGGACGCGCTCTAACCGAGGCAGGCGCCGCAGCGGGAACAGACATTTCGGCTGACGGCAAACTCATCCTCTATCGTTACCAGGAGCTCGTCAACGGGGTGTTCGCGTTATTCGCCGGGGTCATACGAAGCGACGACGGAGTGAGGACAAAATCCTTCCGGCTGCCTATTGGTACAGGCGGCGTGCGCTGGTCTCCCGATGGCAAATCATTCCAGTACGGACTGACCCGGGAGGGGGCGGGAAACATCTGGGAGCAGCCCATCGCCGGAGGTCCGGCGCGCCAGATAACACATTTCCCGCCAGGAGAAGACATCGGCGGATTTGAGTGGTCGAAGGATGGAAAGCAACTGGCCGTGGTTCGGGGCCACGTAAACAGCAACGTCATCGTGATTAGCGACTTTCGTTAGACCGTCCAACTTCCCGATTTCATTGACTTGCCTGCCTTCCCCGCCTAACATAACGCGGCGCCATGATTGGCCAAACCATCTCTCACTACCGCATCCTGGAAAAACTGGGCGGGGGCGGCATGGGTGTCGTCTTCAAGGCTGAGGACACCCGCCTGCACCGGCTGGTGGCGCTGAAGTTTCTCCCCGACGAGGTGGCACGCGACCCGCAGGCCCTCAGCCGCTTTCAGCGCGAGGCGCAGGCCGCTTCTGCACTCAACCACCCCAACATCTGCACCATTTACGACATTGGCGAAGAGGACAGCAAGACCTTTATCGCCATGGAGTACCTGGATGGCTCTACGCTCAAGCACCAGATCGGTGTGCGGCCAATGGAGATGGAGACGCTGCTCTCGCTAGCCATCGAGATTGCTGACGCCCTGGACGCGGCGCATGCCAAGGGAATCATCCACCGCGACATCAAGCCGGCGAACATTTTCGTCACCGACCGCGGCCACGCCAAAATTCTCGATTTCGGCTTGGCAAAAATGGAGTACGCCGGCCGCGGAGCTCACCCGGGAGCAACCTCCGCCCCTACCGTGGTCAGCGAGGAACACCTCACCAGCCCAGGCTCGGCGATGGGCACAGTGGCCTACATGTCCCCGGAGCAGGCCAAGGGGAAGGAACTGGATCGGCGCACCGACCTGTTCTCTTTCGGCGCGGTGCTTTACGAGATGGCCACGGGCAGGGTGGCGTTTCGCGGCGAAACCTCGGCGGTCATCTTTCAGGCGATTCTCGACCGCGCGCCAACCGCGCCCATTCGTCTCAACCCCGATATTCCGCCCAGGCTGGAAGAGATCATCAGCAAAGCTCTGGATAAGGACCGGGAGTTGCGCTACCAGAACGCCGCGGATATGCGCGCCGACCTGAAGCGGGTGCGCCGCGAAATGGAATCCGGGCGCAGTCCTATTCTGGAAATTGGCGAAGAAGTGCCGGCGACGAAGACGGGTAGCGGCGCGGCCAGCATTCACGGGTCGGGAGTGAGCCCGGCCGCGGCCAGTGGGGCGGCCGCAGTGGCGGTAGCCAGCAGCAGCCGGGTGGCGGCCGCGGCTTCCGGCAGCACGCCCGCAGCTACCCTCGGCTCTTCCTCCTCCGTTTTGCTACCGCCGCGTCCAAAATGGCGCCTTTATGCCGCGCTGGCAGCCCTGGTCTGCGCGGTCGGCGTCATCGGCTTCGTCATCTACCAGCAGCGTGCCCACGTCATCACGGAAAAAGATTCAATCCTGGTCACCGATTTTGTGAACACCACCGGCGACGCGGTATTTGATGGCACGTTAAAGAAGGCGCTGGCAGTGGATCTGCAGCAGTCGCCATTTCTGAACGTCGTGCCCGAGCAGCAGGTGCAGAAGACGCTGAAATACATGGGCAAGGGACCGGATGAGCCGGTGACCAGCGACATCGGCCGCGAAATTTGCCAGCGCGAAGGCATCAAAGCGATGCTTACGGGATCAATCGCGCTGCTGGGAAGCCAATATGTGATCACCCTGCAGGCGGTGAATGCGTCTACCGGCGATTCTCTCGCCGAAACTCAGCAGCAGGCCGGGGGCAAGGACGCGGTACTCGGTGCCCTGGGCAGCGCCGCCACGAAAATTCGCGGCAACCTGGGCGAGTCGCTCGCTTCGGTGCAGAAATTTGACAAGCCGCTCGACGAGGCGACCACCTCTTCCCTGGAGGCGTTGAAAGCATTCACCCTCGGAGACGCGCAGCACAACAAGCTGGAAGACATCGCCTCTATGCCCTTTTACCAGCGCGCCATCGAATTGGACCCCAACTTTGCGCTGGCCCATCTCCGCCTGGGCGTGGTGGCCGGCAACACGGGGCAAAATGACTTGGCCGCTAAGGAAGTGCAGAAAGCTTTCGAACTGCGCGACCGCACTAGCGAATACGAGCGGCTCTACATCAACGCCTACTACTATTTCGATCGGGGAGAATTAGAGAAGACCATCCAAGCCTGGGAGCTGATGAAGCAGACCTACCCACGCGACGAGCCCTCCTACGTCAACGTCGCCGTCTCTTATCAGTTTCTCGGCCGCAATGACAAGGCCGTGGAGAACTGCCTGGATGCCATCCGGATCCAGCCGGATACGCTGAATTGCTATCTGGTCGGAGCCGGAGCCTATCGCGACCTGGGCAGGTTCGACAATGCCGACGCTCTGCTGGCCCAGGCACAGCAGAGGAAGATCACAGGCACCGGCCTGTACGTTGATCTGGCCCGCTCCGCCATCTTGCGCGGCGATAGCGCCGGCGCCGCCCACATGGAGCAACTGGCTCAAGCCACCCCGGAAGGCGAGTTGCGCACGTTGGGCCAGCAAGCGGAGCACGCTGCGGCGTTGGGACAAATGGGGAAGGTGCGGGAGTTGCGAGCGCGCGCCGTGGAGAAAGCCAAGGCTTTAGGCGCGTCCGATGTTGCCGCCAACCTGCTGGCGGACGATGCTGTCGCGGAAGCCGAGTTCGGCTATGCTTCTCGCGCCGCTCAACAGATCGATTCCGCGCTGGCGCTTTCGCATGAGCCCGGTTTTCTTGGGAATGTAGCTGAAGCCTGCGCGATCGCCGGTCAGGATCAGAAAGCGACAGGGCTGATGAACGAAGCCCGCAAGGCGCGTCCCGACGACACCTTCCTGCGGAATGTCAGCCTCCCGCGCCTGGAGGCCCGGCTGCAGATGCGGCAGGGAAAAGCCGCCGCCGCGGTTGAGACGCTGGCTGTTGCTCAGCCCTACGAAAACGGCCAGTTCTTCACCACTCACGTGCTGCGCGGTCAGGCTTATCTGGCCAGTGGCGATGCCGTCAACGCCGCCGCGGAATTCCGCAAATTTCTCGCCCGCCGCGCCCTCGCACCTTTTTCCATTTATTATCCCCTGGCCCAACTCGGTCTGGCACGCGCCTTGGCCGCGCAACATGACCCCGCCAGGGCCCGCACAGCCTATCAAGATCTGTTTGCTATTTGGAAGGACGCTGACCCGGACCTGCCTGTTCTTAGGCAAGCCAAGGCAGAGTACGCAAAGCTGCAATAATACCTGCAAAGGCTTTAGGCTCCAGACCGGGGACCAAGCCGCTCAACCGCGCCGTTCTCGTAACTTGCCCCCGCCCAGAAGCGTCCACGATGGTGAAATTGGACCGCCGGCTGAACCCTTAGCCACCGAGCACCCTGCGCTCGTAACAAAGCAGCCCTCTATTTTTCTAGCGTAACGTAATATCCGTTGCGCGCGCGGATCAGTGTCCCGCGCTTGAGGGCGACAATCTTCACATCGTGAAATTCGTTCGTTCCCAGGCTGCCCAGCGGACGAAACCCCACCACGTACTGGCCGCGCAGCTCATTTTCCACGTTTGCGAGAACTCTGCTGAAG
>DATFDP010000280.1:0-7202 GCA_035252015.1 Terriglobales bacterium | reverse complement strand
CTGGCAGTCGGCTTATGGAAGGAAATCGCGTCAGCTCTGCACGCTACCCAGGCCGAGTTCAGCTTTACCACCAGCGAGCGCAATGGCCGGCCCTGCTGGGAGCTCTATTGCGTGTTGATGTGAGACACGCCTCCACCAACTACTAACTAGCAGCTACTCTTAGCGAAGTGCAGCCCCACAGGGGCAAGCAGCGGCCTTCAATAGAAGCAAATGCGCTAAGCGGATTTCTTCAGCTGGCGGTCGTGGTGGCGCCAGTGGCGGATCATCGCTACCCAGCCGGACTGAGCTTCCTCTTCATGTTGTTGGTGAGCCGCGCGATACAGCCATACGCTGTCGGCCAGCATGGTTACAACCACCAGCACTCCGCCCACAATCATGGCGAGGATAATGACCGTTCCGAAGGTGAGCAGATCGTCGAAAGCGTGGAAGAGTGTGCCCATATTGCCCCTCCTTGGCCGGGGGAGCGTCTATCGGCCCAAGTACACCTTACTCTACCCCCAAACCGAATGCAGTGACAATGGTCACGCCGGCCGCACCCGTAAGTGCCATTTAGGCAAGGTGGTGCAGGCTCAAATCGTCCTGAATCTGCGATCACCTGCAACTAGAGATCTAAGCGGTCAAGGGCTTCAGCGGTTTGGGCCGGCGAACCATTCCACCCGCACTCGGCCTAATTCGCTCTTAACTTTTTCCACCCGCTTGGCTGCCTCGCGCTCGGACGTGTATCCGGTCTCAATGGCGAAATGAGTCGCCTGCGGCAACCGCGTCTTTTCGCTTTTCAATTGCTGGCGCAGATTGGCCGCGCCCCCGACATGCAGCGGATTCTCCACCTGAAAGAGGACGTAAACTCCCGCTTCCTGGGGAACGCCCGCGATTTCGGCTTCGGTATATGGGTGCAGTTCGTGGAGAGCCATCAGCAGCATGGTATCAGGCGGCAGAGGGACGTCCGCAAACGTAAATAAGCGCCACCATCGCTATCGAATCGTGTCAGAATTCGTCTTCTAGGTTGCAGGCACTGGCCAGCCCGCTGCAAGGAGGCATCATGAACCGCAGAGATTTCCTGGTGAGTGCGTCCTGGGGTTTGGCAGCCGCCTGGGCGGGAGCGAAAGTAGTTCCCGCCGCTCTCGCCACCTCCAGCCTGGCGGGCAAATTCAGCGCCACCGATACGGTCGTACTGGGGAAAACCGGTATTCGCACCAGCCGCTTGGCCATGGGCACCGGCACCGTCGGCTTTGGTCATCACTCCAATCAGAGCGCGCTGGGCGTGCAGGGATTGTCTCGCCTGCTGCTCAATGGCTACGACCATGGCCTGCGCTTTTTCGACACCGCCGACGCTTACGGCACGCACCCGCACGTGGCGGAGGCCCTTAAGCACGTGCCACGCGATAAGGTTACGGTGCTTACCAAGTCGTGGTCACGCGAGCCCGCCGCCATCCGCGCCGACCTCGACCGCTTTCGCCGCGAACTGGGCACTGACTACATTGATATTTTCCTGATGCACTGCTTAAGCGATGACGACTGGACAACTCGCTACCGCGGCGTGATGGACGTGCTCTCGGAAGCTAAAGAGAAGGGAACTATCCGTGCCCACGGCTGCTCCTGCCACACCATAGGCGCCTTGCGCGCGGCCGCGCAGTCCCCCTGGGTGGAGGTAGACCTGGTGCGCATCAATCCCATCGGCTCACACATGGATGCCGAGCCGGAGACCGTCATCAGCGTATTGCGGACGATGAAGGCGGCAGGAAAGGGCATTGTGGGCATGAAGATTCTTGGCCAGGGCGATCTGAGCAGCCGCCAGGATCAGGCGCTGAAATACGCCTTGTCCTTGGGCGTGCTCGATGCTTTCACGATTGGCGCCGAAAGCAAGGACCAGCAGGATGATCTGGTCCGTCGCATCGCCGCGGCATGACTGTGTTGCGCAGTCGCATTGCCTGCCTCTACTGTGGCGGTTCTTTCGCCAGCTGCGGGTCGGGGGTGCCCTCCAACTGCTGTTCCCGCTTGTTGCGCAGCGCATTCATCAGCCGCGTCGCAGTATCCAGTTCCACCTTGGCTTGCTGTAGTTTACCCATGCGCCGCAGCACCTGGCCCTTCAGGTAATGAATTCGAGCCGCTTGTGGCGCCAGTTTCAGGGCGGAGTCCAGTGCCCGGAGAGCCTCGGAATATTTCTCCTGTTTCTGGTAAATGCTGGCCAAGCCCAGGTATGAGGTGGAGAGGCGTGGGTCAAGTTTCACTGCTTTCTGAAAGTTCTCCTCCGCCGGTCCATCCTGGCCAAGTTGCACGTAGGCTTGGCCTAGTTGGTCGTAATCGAGCGCCACGTCGGGTTCGACGGCAATGTCCTTCAGGAATTCATCTCGCGCCTGCTCATACTGCTGCTTGTGCATATAAGACATGCCCAAGTTGTAGTGAACAAAGGGCAGTTTGGGGTCGCCTTGCGTCGCTTTGTTCAGTTCCTGGATGGCTTCATCATACTCCTGGCGATTCACGTGGGCCTTGCCCATAATCAGGTGGAATTCGGGAGTATCTCCTCCAATTTCCACCAGTCTCCCCAGCGCCTTCTGCTCGAGTTCGTTGCGCTTGGAGTTATGCGCGGCGATGCCTAACACATAGAGGTAGTTGAGGTTGTAAGTTTCCTGTGGCCAGATGGGCTCAAGCGTCGTTACCGTGCTGGCATAATTTCCGGTGAAGAAGTAGCACAAGCCCAGCAGGTATCGTGCTTGCAACAACTTAGGCTCCTGACGCACCGCCGAGGCAAAGGGTGCAATGGCACTCGCATACTGGCTCTGGCGGTAATAGACCAATCCAATATTCAGGCGTACGCCTGCCAGGGTGGGCGCTAAACGCGCCGCAGTCTTGAGATATCGCAGCGAAGTGCTCCACTGCTGCCGCCGCATGTAGATAACGCCCAGGTTGGCGTTTGCACCGGGATCGTTGGGCTGGCGAGCCAGCACTTCGCGGAAGGCCTTCTCGGCTGTGCCTAGGTCACCTGCCTGGAGCGCCTTTTCGCCTCGTATATAGACGTCACGAATGCTGCTGGTAGCCGCTTCCGCAGTTTGAGACAGAGCGGCGAGGGGCCGGCCTTCGCCGAGAGATATGGGGTGGAATGCCAGCAAAAGTGCAAGAACCAGCATGATGAACCGTGGCTAATTCAGAATATTAGGCTATGTGAAGGCAGCGTCAAGCGGCGGCCAGTCAGACGGACAGTTCCATAGCTGTTTTTGGGTCTCAGCTGATTTCGTCCCCAGTTGTAGGCAGCTGGCGGACAGATGATGTGATTCCGCAGCACTCCCCAGGCGCTCTCCCATAATTCATATAGTTACTAGTTATGTTATGAAATCACGGATAGTAGATTTCTACTAGTCCGGGCACTCTCAACCGCATAGCCGGGAAAACAACTGACGTTGAAGAAGATAGCTCTGCTTATCACACCGATTCCTCCCCTCCCTATAGTGGCTTACCGATTGCCACCTAAAACGCGAAATTTGTGTCTCGGGTGCAAGCCAGGCCTCTCTTCCACTCCGGCGCTAGCGCCGTAAAGGAGTCGTTGGCATGAAAGCTCATCTGTGGTGGGTTGCGACGGTATTTGCTGTTCTCTTCCTCTTCTCCTTAGCCGGATTAGCGCAGGATACCGGCCAGCTAACTGGCACGGTGCATGATTCCTCGGGAGCGGCGGTTGCCAACGCCAAAGTGACGGTGAGCAACGCGTCGCAGGGAATTAATCGCCCCACAACCACCAATTCCACAGGTGACTGGCTGGTGGGCGGATTGCCGGGTGGCACCTATGACGTGAGTGTCGAGGCACCCGGGTTCAAGAAGTACCAAACCAAGGGCATCACCCTGCGCGTGGGCCAGAAGCTTCGTCAGGATGCCACGCTGCAGGTAGGCGCTACGGCAACTGAGATTACGGTGCAGGGCACGAGTGTGGCACCGGAGACCCAGTCGTCGGACTTGGCGGGCACGGTTACAGGTAAAGAAATCACCCAGTTACAGCTGAACGGGCGCAACTTCACCCAGTTGGCCACGCTGGTTCCGGGCGTGAGCAACCAGACCGGACAGGATGAGGGCACGGTCGGCGTCTACGGCAACGTCAGCTTCAGCATGAATGGCGGCCGCGTCGAGTACAACAACTGGGAACTGGATGGCGGCGACAACATGGATAACGGCAGCAACTCCACGCTGAACGTTTATCCCAGCATTGATGCCATCGCCGAGACCCGAGTGCTGACCTCCAACTACGGAGCCCAGTATGGTCGCAACGGTTCGGGCACGGTAGAGACTGAAATCAAGTCGGGCACCAACGCTTTTCATGGCGACGTCTACGAATTCGTCCGCAATGACGCGTTCAACGCGCGCAACTACTTCCAATCCACGGTTCCGCCCTACAAGAAGAATGACTATGGCTACACCATCGGCGGACCGGTTTACATTCCTGGCGTGTATAACACGAACAAGGACAAGACCTTCTTCTTCTGGTCGCAGGAATGGCGCAAGGATCGTGTGCCGGGCACCAACTTTAACGTGCAGGTACCGACCGCGGCAGAGCGCACGGGAAACTTTTCCGACGTTTGTCCTTTGGCGGGTAGCCCTGTGGACACAGTGAACTTCCCCAATTGTCCCCATATACCCCATATATCCACTCTTAAGTACTTCCCTAACAACCAATTCACGCCCAATGCGAACGGAATCCTGCTGGAGAATGCCCTGATCCCGACCGCGAACGTGGGCAACAGTTTTGTGCTCTCTCCAGTGCAGCCCACCAACTGGCGGGAAGAGTTGCTGCGGATTGACGAGAACATTAACTCCAAGAACCGTCTCAGCTTCCACTACATTCACGACTCATGGAATACGCAGACTGCGGTTCCGCTCTGGACGAACGCCGGCGATTTTCCGACCATCGGCACCAACTTTGACGGGCCAGGGGTGAGCCTGGTGGCGCGCTTGAACACCACTGCTTCTCCTACCTTGCTGAATGAATTCGTAGTCAGCTACACCACCGACCACATTATTCTCAACAACACCGGCTTTCCGAATCCCGATGCCTGGAAACGCCCGCCCAACATGAATATCGGGACACTGTTTGGAGTTTTTAGCACTTCTTCGGGCCCAGTTATCCCGGGTATCAATCTCACCAACGGCGGTTCCCAGTTCAATTTCGGGCAGGATGCCGGTTACATCCCTAACGGCACCTACAACTCCAACCCGAGCTACACGCTGCGCGACAACATGACCAAAATCGTGGGGCGTCACAACCTGCAGTTTGGCTTCTTCTCTGCCTTCCGGCAGAAGAACGAACTAGGCGGTGAGCTTGGTACGGGCGGTACTCCCGGATATCTGACCTTTAATGGCAGCAACAAAACCGTCAGTACAGGCAATCCGTTCGCAGATCTGCTGATGGGCAACGTCGATACATTTGGCCAGCAGGACAAGTCGCTGAAGTTCTATAACCGGGAAAAGACATTTGAACCTTACTTCCAGGATGACTGGCATGTGACCGACAAGCTAACGCTGAACCTGGGCCTGCGGGTCAGTATGTACGGCATCTATAAGGAGAAGAACCACAACGCGTACAACTTCGATCCAGCCGCTTTCGACCCCGCCAAGGCGCCGCTGGTTGATCCTGGTGACGGTCACTTGATTCTCACTCCCGGTTCCAGTCGCTTCAACGGTATGGTGCAGTGCGGCGTCACGCCTGGCGTTCCCGACGGCTGCATGACGGGTCACTTGTTCAATCCTGCCCCGCGTGTTGGTTTCGCATATGATCCATTCGGCAATGGACGCTGGGCGATCCGCGGCGGCTATGGAGTCTTCTGGGAGGAGACGAATGGCAATGAGGCCAATACCGAGTCGTTGGAGAACTCGCCTCCTGGAGTGCTGGCCGCTGCCCAGTCCAATATTTTCAGTGTCGTGGATCCCGGAACTGGAGCGATAATTACCAGCGGGTACAATCTGATTGGCGCCGCCGGCGCCGTGTTTCCGCTGACTGTTAATTCCATTCCCACGAAGGCGCAGTGGCCCTACGTGCAGCAGTGGCACTTCGACGTTCAGCACGAGATTGTGAAGAACACGGTAGCCACGGCTTCGTACGTGGGCAGCAAGGGTACGCACCTGGCACGGCAGTCGGACTTCAACCAGTTAACCCCCCTGCCGCTTTCTCTCAACCCATACAAGCCGGGTGAACCTATCGGAGCGGGTGGTCATGATGACTGCGGCACCTTGAAGACCCCCAGCGGAGTGGGGGTTACCGGTCAGGCGCTTATCAATTTGAACGTGGCTTGCGGTAATATCCCTGCTGATTTCTTCCGTCACTTCCAAGGCTATTCTGATATTGCCGGCTTGCAGAATCTGGGCAGCTCGATCTACCATGCTTTCCAATTTGGTTTGCGGCATAGCATGGGCGGGCTGCAGTTGAATGTTGCATACACGTATTCCCACTCCATTGACGACTCCTCCGACCGCTTCGACGGCAGCTTCGTCAATTCTTTTGCGCCCAGCGACTTCCGGGCGAGTTCGAATTTCGACCAGCGGCACATTCTCAACATCGGCTACGTCTATGACTTGCCGTTCTTCCGCGGATCGGGCTTGACTCATGCCCTGCTCGGGGGCTGGCAGTGGTCGGGCATTGTCGCCTACAGCACGGGTACACCATTCAGTGTCACCAACGGCGCCGATTTCGGCGATAACGCAGGCGTGGGCAACGGCATAGTCAGCGCGGGGTCGTACCTTGACCTCATTGGCAACCCCAATGCCGGGACAAATGGGGCTTTTGGCAGTGTCGGCCCGTATTTGGATTACAATCCGGCAGCTTTCGCACTGCCTCGAGGACTTACTTTTGGAAACGTCCCCCGCAACTTCCTGCGCAACCCCAACTACACCAACTTTGACATGGCGCTGTTCAAGCACTTTGCCATTCACGAACAGATAGCGCTGGAGTTCCGGGCGGAAGCGTTCAACGTGTTTAACCATACCAATTTCGCCCCCATTGCTGGAGACTCCGGAGGTATAGGAGCGAGTTTCAGTTCCGCTACCAACGCCTATGACTGCTCTGGAGCAACCGGCGCCTCCTGCATTGGTCAGGCAGACTTCCTGAATTCCAGTGCGGCGCACAACCCGCGCATCTTGCAGTTGGGGATGAAATTCATCTTCTAGGCCTCGCTTAGCAATTCCTCGCCCTGGCCGCTCCGCGGCGGTCAGGGCTTTTTTGTTTGCTG
>DATFDP010000279.1:0-6788 GCA_035252015.1 Terriglobales bacterium | reverse complement strand
TGATTGTGGGGAACTGTGTGGTCGTTTCAACAAATGGCCGCGCCCATCTTGAACTTCGACGGCAGGAATTTGCGGGACGTGCAATGCTTACGACGTATCAGTCAAGGCTGAACAAAAACGAACTTGCGATACTGCAGCGGTTGCTTACGGCGGATGCTTTGAAGACTCTATCCCCATTCATTGCTCCTCCCACACACCTTGATTCCTATCAAGTCTCAGGGTGGTATGACATTACAGCGGAAATTCCGCGAGATGCTTCATTGCAACAGATAGGATACTTCGAGCCTACAGGTGAAAAGCGCCCAATCGGTACAGCGGAAATGCGGGCACGGTGGTCACGTTCTTCCGCTGCCATGCACCCGCTTGTAGAGTGGTTCCACGCCTTTAGAACGGACAAGCGGTGGATGCAGATTTCAAATCCAAAATCCGGTGTTTGCGGCCAAGAGGAATGATTGACGATAAATCGCCTTCTCACTTTTCATTGACATTAGCGGAGCCGCATCGAGCGAAGGGAGTGGGCCCTCCTGCCATCAGAACTTGGTTCCCACTTAGTTCCCACTAAGCCGTAACCAGTCCTAATTTTGGTAAAATTTGGCGCGAAGCGGGGCAGTAACCTATTGATAGTATTCACGGCCCACTACTTCCTATACCTTTGCAGACCTCTCCCTTACCACTTGGGTACCGCGCCGACCTTCTTAGAGTAACCTGCCGCATCAGTCCTGGAGAAGCCCGGGAGTGCAGACAGATCGGGGCTGAAATCGCCGCCCACAGCCCGGGGGCGAGGCGGCGCATAGTATGATAAGGGTGGATTTGCAAAGGCCGTGAAGGTTTGCCGAATGTGCAGAAACATCAAAACTCTCTTCAACTTTGACCCGCCGGTTACCGGACAGGAGATTCGCGACGCTTCGCTTCAGTTTGTCAGAAAGATTTCTGGCTTCAATAAACCTTCCAAAGCCAACGAAACGGCTTTCCTGGCAGCCGTGGATGAAATCGCCGCGGTTTCCGCTCGCCTGCTGCATGCGCTTGAGACGACCGCTGCGCCCAGGAACCGGGAAGAAGAGGCCGCCAAAGCCAAAGCGCGCGCTGCCCAAAGATTCGGAACGTAACGCCGCCAAATACCGATCGGCTGATCGTCTGCCAGGGAGAATTCAGGCTCGAGTGTCAACGGCCGCCTGTAGAATGGGCCAGCATGGCGGTCGCAGTAACAGTCATCATTATTGCGGTACTTCTGCTTCCCATTCTTCTCATTCGGTTTCGCAAAAGATGGGTGGCAGCCTTCAATCTGGCAATTACGAACCGCGCAACCAGGCCCTTTGCCCCCCGCTTGCCTGGATTCGGCCTCATCACGCATGTGGGCCGGAAGTCAGGGCGGCTCTACCGCACACCAGTAAACGTTTTTAGAACGTCGGATGGCTTCATGATCGCCCTCACCTACGGCCAGGAAGCGCACTGGGTACAAAACATACTGACCGCCGGTGGCTGCCGGCTGGAGACCCGCGGCCGACGCTATCAACTTTCCACGCCCACCCTGGTGCACGATCCCACTCGGGCAAGGTTCCCGTTTCCCGTTCGCATCATCCTACGCATTATCGGCGTCACCGACTTCCTGCAACTTTCCACTGCGAGCACACATGTTGCGCTTAAGTTGTAGGCAAACGAACAAAGACCTGCGCAGGTCTGAGGTCACAAAGATAACTTTCGTGCTCCGCCCTATCCGATCGGATACTCCATCCGGGGCAGCCCGTCACCCGATTCATCACAGGGCCAATGCCCGGCAGGGTTCTTTCCTCTAGCATCTTCCATTCCCTTAACAACTTGTAAGTATTGCGCGCGAGATTTTCCACCTTTTCGCCATTTGGCCAATGGCGTGCTGCGTTCTCGGTCTAGCGACAGAGCCGCTGGGTTGTTCCTCTTGACTCTCGCAACGGAGGTGGTTATGGCAGCAGCCGCAGCATCCCCTTGCACATGGCGAGTTGTCTTCGGAAACACAGAGGATTGGGCGAAACCAGAGTGTAGTCCGTCAAGCGTCGCTGCAGTTGCGGACGGCGCCCCCTCTTGGCGGATAACTTTCGGAAGCACTTCGGCATGGTTACCGCCACAATTGGAGACTCCGGCAACATCGGGAAACACATTGGTTGAGCGATGCGAACTCTGCCGCCAGCCCATTGGCCACGATGAGGACTTTATAACCAATTCAGCGGGAGAGCGGCCAGCCCATACCCGCTGCCTGAATCTGGAATCATTGGCGCCCTCGGAACACCCACCCGCACCGCGCCGGTGGTTCAGCATGCTACGTGGCCTCTTAAAACCGTAGTAGTGCTGATTGCCCCGATTCACCGCAGATTTGTATTTGCACGTCAATGGCAGCGACTAACCGAACGGATAGCGCCTCTATCCGAAAGGATAGTGTCCGCCTTCTTGCAGAGGCTCTGCCTAACCGGAAGTTCAGGCTTCTTATCAAGCGCGCGTGCTCTGGTTTCAACAGGATCCAACACCAATTCGGAGCGACGGGAGGCTTCAACCCAAATGGTAGCCAACGTGCATAAACCGCCTCCGAACCTTGGAATCACGGGCCTTTCGCTGGAGGCTGCGATGAAGAAACACTCTTTGTTCCAGGTTTTAATCCGGGTATTGGAAATTGCTCCCGGTTCTGCCCTTCTGTTCAGCGTTCTGCTTGCTTCTCAATTTACCCTGGCCGCCTACGGCCAGTCCTGCGCCGAATGCGCCATCGCAGAGGCTCTGCCTCCAGGTCCAGTCTCAACCAGTGAGTGGTCGTTCGCTAAAGAGGTAAACGAGGTCAACCTTCTCTTTGTAGCCACGCACAATGGCAAGTTCATTGACAACCTCTCTCAGAATGACATCACCGTGCTCGACGACAGGAAACCTCCGGCTGCAATTCTGGGCTTTCGCACCGAACGCGAGCTGCCCCTGCGGGTCGGGCTGGTCATTGACACCAGCAACTCGGTTACGTCGCGGTTCCGCTTTGAGCAGCGCGGAGCCAGTGCTTTTCTTGCCGAAACTCTGCGGCGCAAAGAAGACGAAGCTTTTGTCTTGGGATTCAGTAATGATCAGAAATTGGCTCAGGACTTCACCGGCAACCCGGAGGCCCTGTCGAAAGGCGTGCAGCGCCTCGCCATTGGAGGCGGAACCGCGTTGTACGATGCGGTCGCGGCGGGTTGCCAGAAGTTGCTGGCGACCCCCGAGCAGAACATGGTGGCCCGCGTACTGGTGATTTTGTCAGACGGACAAAACAATGCCGGTAAGACCGATCTCGATACCGCCATCGGCATAGCCCAGCAGGCGCAAGTGGCAATTTACGCCGTCAGCACGAACTATCAGTACACTATCAATTTTGATCAGGAGGATTGGGGAGCCAAGGAAGGAAACGGTAACCTGCGCAAGCTGGCCGAGCAAACCGGCGGACGCATCTTGACTCCATCAGACCCGAAATCGGTCGGAAAGGCATTCGCAAAAATTGCCGAAGAGTTGCGCAGCCGTTACGCGATCGCCTACCGGCCGGCTGACTTCAAAGCCGACGGTCACTATCGAAAAATATCCATCGCAACGCACCGGCCAGGAGAGAAACTGCAGATACGCACCCGCAAGGGCTACTATGCCAAACTGTTTAACTTTCCGAATCTCGCTTCGCAGCAATAGTGGTGCAGAGTTAAGAAGCGTGTAGACAGACCTTAAACGGGCGCAGTTCAGAACCGTGAATGAAGAAAGAGCTTCAGGAAGCCCGCGCCGGAATCGTGATTCCCGGCGCGGATTTTTCTGAGCAGGCGCGGGCCGGAATCGAACTTGAGGCGTTTTGGCGGCGTCCGAGCCGCCAGCCGAAATCCTGAGCCGCAGGCGAAGGACCTCGAACATCATTACTTTTCCAGGAGGAGATGGAGGCGCGGGCCGGAATCGAACCGGCGATAGAGGTTTTGCAGACCTCGGCCTTACCACTTGGCTACCGCGCCACGGAAAAAACCCCCGCCCCGGGGCGAGGGTTGGCAACTCTGGAGCGGGAGACGGGATTTGAACCCGCGACTTCGACCTTGGCAAGGTCGCACTCTACCGCTGAGTTACTCCCGCTCGGCAGCTTCGATTATAAATGAGAGCAAAAACAGGGGCAATTGCGCCCGAACTCCCTTGCGTTCATGGCCGATTCACGCGGATAAACCCTGAAATTGCCCTCAGAAGCACTTATCGGCGGCCCTCCCGCTGCCACTGTTCCGTGATTTTGGCCGTGATTTCGTTGCGCGCGTCCCACAATTCCTTGTAGAAAACGTGCTCCTGACGCTGGTGCAGCACCTCAACCGGCGTGCCCATAGTTCCCACCACGCCCCCGCCAATGATGCGCTGCGCCAATTTCAAGTGATGGAAGCGGAAAATCTGCACTTTTTCATCAAAATCCAGCAGGCTTTCCGCCACATCATGCAGGCCGAAGTGCTTTTGATGGTGGCGGTACATCTCGTCTATGGTTACGCCGGCCTTCTCCAGTTGTGCATCGAATGTGCGCCCCAGCCGCGGGCCAACATGCAGCAGGGCGAGAAACCCCGGCGAGTCCAATCCGCTGCCGTGCCCCAGACCAGCGCGGATCAGGTGGTAGTCGTAAGGAGTAATGGTTTCCAGCACATGCAGCAGGGTGATCGGGTATTCAATCTCCATGTTGGCGCGCCGGACCAGGCGGGAGCAGTTGGCGAAGTCGGCCTGCTCCAGGTGTCCCAGCGCCCGCTCCAGTTCCCAGGCTGCGCCCTTCAGTAGCAGCTCTGAAGCCTGGTGCACCACCTGAAAGGTCAGTTCGTCTTTGTGCAGCATCTCTTCCGGCGGCTTCTGCAATGCCAGCAGCTCGTCGGTGCGCAGGTAGCGTTCGTAGTCAGAAGCCGCGGTGCCGGGAAGAATGGGAGTGCGAAGGTCGTCCATGGCGTTCATTTTAGTAGCTGGTAGTTGGTAGCTGGTAGCTGGTAGTCAGGAGCAGGAGTCAGGAGTCATGAGTCAGAGCAAGGCTTTGACGGCTATCCCCTTTACGTCTTTCTAAATACTGACACTCTAAAAATCCGCTCACCCCGGAGTCTCGCCCACGATCGCGCCGTCGCGCATATGGATGGTGCGGTCGGCGTAGGCGGCGGCCTCGGGGTTGTGGGTAATCATGAGCACCGTCTGCCCCAGCTCCTGCTTGGAGTGGCGCAACATATCGAGCACGACTTCGGAGTTCTTGCTGTCGAGGTTACCGGTAGGCTCATCGGCGAGAACAATGGCCGGTCGGTTGATGAGGGCGCGCGCCAGTGCCACCCGCTGCTGCTCGCCGCCGGAAAGCTCGGCGGGACGATGCCGCAGCCGAGGCGCAATACCCAGCATCTCCACGATGCGCTTAAACAATTCATTGTCTTTCTTGGAGTTGGTGCCAGCTATGTCCTGGGCAATGGCGATATTGGAGTAGGCGTCCAGGGTGGGCAGCAGGTTGAACTTCTGGAAAACAAAACCGATTTTGCGCTTGCGCATTTGGGTGCGCTGCGCGTCGGAAAGGTGGGCAAAATCCTCGCCGTCAATCATTACCCGGCCCGAGTCGGCGTGCGTCAACCCACCTAAGAGGTAGAACAAGGTAGACTTGCCGCTGCCGGAAGGACCCACGACCGCCACAAATTCGCCCTTTTCCACCGCAAAGGAGACACCCCGCAGGGCCGGCACCTCCACTTTGCCGACATGATAGGTCTTGTGCAAGTTCTCGGCGACGATGATCGGTGGCATGGGAAGACATTGATGTTACACGAAGCAGCGAGCTTGCTGCCGGGGTACCCCCCCACCCCCCTTGCGGGCGGAGAATCTTATAAATCAATGAGTTGGAAAGGTGGGTGGCCGGCAAAATCTTGGAAGCAAAGAATTTACGAACAAAATCTTTGAAACCAAGAATTTAGCAAGGGCGAGCTGCGGAAGCGCCTTGAGTTTACTTGCCCCTATTTTCAGCATAGCAATTCGGAAGGGTATTTTGTGACACGCGAAGAGGAGAAATTTTGCGGCGTTTTTGAGGGGTACGGTCTTTGGGGGAACTCCCTTGCGCAGGCCAAGCAGTTTCAACTGCGCAGGGGGTGTTTCGACTCGGGCATGCGCCGTCGCTCAACATGACAGGTCTGACTTTATGATAGGTCTGACTTTTGGGGAAAACGATAAGGTCCTTCGTAGGTCTGACTTTTGGGGAAAACGATAAGGTCCTTCGCTGCGCTCAGGATTTCGGCAGCGGGCTCAGACGGCCGTTCAACGCCTCAATTTCGACTCGGGCATGCGCCCTCGCTCAACATGACAGCTCTAACTTCTTCGGTGACAGCTCTAGCTTCTTCGGGGAGGCTGTTAGACTTAGCGGATTGCAGGAGGTTCGAGCAATGTTTCGCGTTTTCGCTTCCTTGCTGCTGTTTTTCGTTACTTTTCCAGCCTTTGCCGCGCAGCCGCCGGCGCCGCGCGACGTGGACATCACAGCTCCGGACGGGATCAAGCTCAAGGCCACCTACTATGCCGCCGGCAAGCCTGGACCCGGGGTGTTGCTGCTGCACATGTGCAACAGCAATCGTAAAGCATGGGAGCCGGTGGCCAGCCAACTGAGTGCCGCCGGTATCAATGCGCTGACGCTCGATTACCGCGGCTACGGTGAAAGCGAGGGCGAGCGTATTGACTTCCGCAAGGATCCGCAGAAGCTACAGCAGGTGCAGACCACCAAGTGGCCGGGCGACGTGGACGCCGCCTACGCCTACCTGCTGGGCCAGCCGGGTGTGGACAAGAACCGCATCGGCGCCGGAGGCGGCAGCTGC
>DATFDP010000278.1:0-22641 GCA_035252015.1 Terriglobales bacterium | reverse complement strand
GTAGAGCAGCCAATTCGTGACCGGCGCCACCGAGACGCCCGCCTGGAAGCGGTCGGAGTGGGTCATCGCGTATAGGGTAAAGTAGCCGCCGTAGCTCCATCCCCACCAGCCCAGACGGTTGCGGTCGAAGACGGGATATTGCTGCAGCGCCTGGTCGAGGGCGGCCAGCTGATCTTTGAGTTCGGTATCGCCGAAGTGGCGAAAGTTGGCAGCGGCAAACTTCTCGCCCCGGGCGCCCATGCCGCGGTTGTCCACGGTGAGCACGGCAAAGCCATGCCGAATCAGGATCTGGTTGAACAAGCCCACGGAGCCGCGCCATTCGTTGGCTACGTCCTGAGCATGCGGGCCGCCATACGGGTTGAGAATAAGCGGCACGCTGCCGGTCGCCGTCGTGGCCGCATTCTCTGGTAGCCACAGAATGCCGTAGAGTACCGTCCCATCTTCAGCTTTGAAGTCCACAAACTTGGGCGGGACGATGTGGTACTCCTTCAGGTCGTTCGAGCCCCAGAACTGGCTGCAGCTTCCGCCCACGGTGCAAAACGACATTAAAGGCGGCGTCTGCAGCGAGGAGAAACGATCCACGTAGTGTTTGGCATCGCCGGCGAAATCTCCGGCGTGTGTGCCTGCTTCCTTAGAAATCCGCGAGAAGCCCGAGCCGTCCAACTTCACGCGGTAGAGCTGGCGGTCGCGCGCGTCATCCTTGTTAGCGGTGAAATACACCCAGCCCCCGGCGTCGTCCACGCCATCTACACCCGTCACCTCATAATCGCCGTTCTCCAATTGCCGCTCTAAGCGGGCGTCAGCAGCCAGGGGGTTCGATTTATTGAAGCTGTAGAGGTAAAGGTGGGTAAAGCCGGTGCGCCAGCTTGACCACAGAAAGCGGTCGCCCGATTTGAGCACCTGGAAATCGTCACTTACATCAATCCACTTGGGATTGGTCTCCTCCAGCACGCGGCGCGATTTGCCGGACGCGGCATCCACAAAATAGAGATCCAGCTTGTTCTGTGCCCGATTGAGCACTTGCGCCCACAGCCAGCCATCGCCAAGCCAGCCGAAACGAGGGATGTAGATGTCCTGGTCTTTGCCCAGCGAAATCCATTTCACTCTGCCGCCGTCCGCACCGACCACGCCCAGGCGCACAACGGGATTGGAATCCCCCGGCTTGGGATATTTCTCCTTATCCACGCTGGCCTGCACATCCAGAAGATCGGTGAGCGGATAGGTGGGCACGTCCTGTTCATTCATCTGCAGAAAGGCGATGTGCTTGCCGTTCGGCTCCCAGAAGTAGTTGCTGCGTACGTCGAGCTCCTCGGCGTATACCCAGTCCACCTCCCCATTGAGCAGGTCCTCGGTTTCGGTGCCGGTATTCGAGTTCCGCTTCTTGATTTTGGGATTGGCATCTTCCGTGATTTCCTTTTCGCCGGCTCCGGCCTCCAGCGGGCGCACGTAGATGTTGTGGTCACGGATGTAGGAGATGCGCTGGCCGTCGGGGGAAAACTTGGGGTCGCCTGTGGCCTGCGGGGCGGTGGTGATCTGCACGGCGGTGCCGCTGTCCAGAGAGTAATACCAGAGCTGGCTCATGGAATCGAAGAGCAGGTGCTTAGAATCGGGAGCCCAGTGATAGGCAGCCACGTGATAGCGTTCGATCCAGGTCTTCTCGCGCTCGCTCTTGATCTTGCTGGCGGGCGGGGCCAGGGTGGCCAGCTTCTCCTCGGCTACCAGGATGGTTTTTTTGCCGGTGGCAGCGTCCACATACCAGAGCGCGCCGTGCTCACCGGAGGCGTCGCGCTGCACGAAGGAGACTTTCTTCCCGTCCGGGCTCCATTCAACGTTGGAGGGAGCGCGTCCTGTGACTCCGCCCTCAGCGAAAATGTTCTCAATGGTCAACTGCTGACTGCCGGCGGGCTGCGCCTGGGCGGCGGCGAAGGTGGCAAGCAGGACAAGGCAGGAGACGGCGATCAAAGACACCCGGATTGGCTTCACTATTCAGCTCCAGCACGGGGGCAAAGGCCCGTGCCCACACATTCGGGTGGGCTGAAAAGTGTAACACCAGCTCTCAGTTCTCAGTTCTCAGAAGTCAGTTGTCAGCCGGGCACACTTAGGTGCAATCGAGCGAACCGCTGCGCAGGTGTTCGCGTCTGCAATGACAAATGCTTAGGAGCTGGACGGGAAACCAGTAACTGACAACTGACTCCTGATAACTGACAACTGGGTTACCGAATCAGCAACCAGATGCGGGCCACTTCAAATAATGCAATGCCGATTCCGGTAAGAAAGTACAAGGTATGAACGGTGCTGCGGCGGGGTACAGAGGGAAGCACGACGCCGCGCTGGCGGAAGAGCACCACCAGCGAAGCCTCCTGTTCCAGCATGAAGTCGGCTATCGGGCGGTGAAAGAAGGCGATCGCCAGCCCGATCAGCAGGCGCGTGACGTCCATCCCTATGTCCATGGCTTTACCTAGAAGTTTACCGGGCGAGACTTAGCATCTCAATCAGGGAAAACGCTGAGAATACCAGGAGTCAGGAGTCGGGGGTCAGTAGTCAGGGCTCGGCGCTTAAAGAGACAGGCAGAAGCAGGTCTTTCGGCCCCATCGGAGGAGCTGGAAAGCCGCCTGAATCCGTGGCTTACGCGTGCTAGAATAGGCAGAGCAGCACGCCGTCACAATGCTTCCTGACATACAGAGGTTAGTCGAGCTCCAGCAGACCGACCGGGAGATTCAGCGCCTGCAAGACGAAGTCGCCGCCCTGCCCCGCCGTGTAGGCGAAATCGAATCCAAGCTGGCCAATACCAAGGCGCAAGTCGAGCGCGCCCGGGCCACTATCAAGGCTGACGAGACCAACCGCCGCAAGCTGGAAATTGATATTCAGTCTCTGCAGCAGAAGATTTCCAAGTACCGCGACCAGTCGCTCGAGGTCAAGACCAACGATCAATACAAGGCCCTGATGCATGAGGTCGGCTTTGCCGAACAGGAAATCCGCATCATCGAGGACAAGATCCTGGAAGGCATGCTGGACGTCGAGGAAAACGAGAAGAGACTGAAGACAGCGGAAGTCGAACTGAAGGAAGAAACGGCTGAAATCGAGAAAGAAAAAGCGGAAGCGCGGCGGCGGACGGCGGAGGACGAAGCCCAGCTTGCCGGTCTGACGAAGCAGCGCGATCAGCTGCGGGGCGCGATTGCGGGCGATATACTGCGCCATTACGACCGGGTTCTGAAGCTGCGGCGGACGGCTCTGGCCGAGGCCCGCGACCACAAGTGCTCAGCCTGCCAGGTCATGCTTCGCCCGCAGGTTTATAACGACGTGCGCACGAACGAGCAGATCGTAATATGCGATTCCTGCCAGCGCATTCTGTACTATGTGCCGCCGGCGGAAGGCGAGGCAGCCCCTCCTTCCCCTGAGAACCACGCCCAAGCCCCTGCCGCACAGTAACTTGCCTGTTATTCGCAACACCTGGAACCATCTCTAAAACCAGCCCAAAAACCATCCGAGCCCGAACACCAATTCATATTGACCGAATGGCCAATGCACGGCTGGGCAGGTGCAAACTCTTGCATTACCCGCAGGATTGTCCCAAAATGGGCCACCGGGTAAACCAGCCAGTGGCCAGCCTCCCCAAACCGCGCTATTCCTCTCGTCCTGGAGGCGTCTGGCCGCAGTCACAAATTCATCCCGTACCAGCCCAGGAGCCGGTGGTCTCGGACAGTTCTTCCATGTTCGACCTGCAGGCGCAGGCGCGGTCGCTGCCCATACCATCGGAACCGGTGGTGGCGGAGCCCGGAGTTATTGACCACGTTTCGCGCCGCCTGAAACAGTTGCGAGCCATCCTCGCCCGCGTGGCGGAATGGTGGATGAAGCTTCACTTTCGCCACGCGCAGCTGCCCATCCTGGTGCTGGCGCTGGGCGTTTGGGCCGTAACTGCGAGAATGGCGTGGCAGGGTGAGGAATCTGCGACTCCGTTGCTGCGGGAGAGCATTTCCGAGATTCGCCAGGAGCGGACGAAGGCTGCAATGGGAACGGTAGGTCCGGCGTTAGCTCCGAGGACCAATGCTGTGGCGACAACAGCAAGCATGCCGGCTCCCACTGCGGCTCCAGCAAAGCCTGCGGCCAGCGTTTCGGCCCGTCCTCAACCGGCTACAACGATTCAGAGGACGGCGCAGACCTCGAACAACAGAGGGGCGAGCGGGTGGCTAGCCTCCATTCAGTCGTGGTTCTCTCCGGAGCCGGCCGCGCGGGAAAAAGTGCAGGGCGATCCCCATCGCCGCGTCTGGGTGGACATGAAGACCGGTCTCTACTACTGCCCTGGCGCCGACCACTACGGGTTCGGGGGCCGGGAGCGCGGCAAAGTCATGTTTCAGAGGGACGCGGAGTACGAGTACTTCCAACCCGCTACCGGAGCTCCCTGCCAGTAAATCCTTCTTCACCGCAGAGACGCAGAGGACGCGGAGAAGAGCAATTCCCTTTCAACTCAAAAGCAATATGTTGTGATCTCGCGCATTGGGCGTTCGGGCGGTGAAATCATCAGCTCAGGTGAAAACATTTAGTATTGTTGGCGTGACTTCGCCAGCGGCAGCCCAGGTTGTGGTCAGCGCACGCGGAGTAGCGCGGCTGCGCGCCGGTCACGTGTGGGTGTACCGCTCGGACCTGGTTGCGGCCGACGGCATTGCGCCAGGAGCGCTGGTGCGGGTAGTGGACGAGCGCGGGCGCGCGCAGGGAACCGCGCTCTACAGCAGCGCCTCGCAAATCGCCGTCCGCATGATCGCGCCCGGGGCAGTCGAGGACCTGCCGGCATTGATTCGGGATCGGCTGCTGGCCGCAATTCGCTATCGCACGCAGGTAGTGAGCGAGACGGATGCGTGCCGCCTGGTGTTCAGCGAAGCCGACTTTCTTCCCGGGCTAATCGTGGACCGCTACAACGACGTGCTCACCGTGCAGGTGCTCACGCAGGCAATGGACAGCGAGACCGCCCGGCTGGCGGTCGTCTCCACCCTGGCCGAGCAACTCTCTCCCGCGGGCATTGTGGAGCGGGTGGAAGCGCGGGTGCGCGAACTGGAGCAGCTGCCCGCTCGGTCCAACACGCTATTGGCGGGCGAGAAGCGCGACACGGTGTTCAGCATGAATGGCGTGCGCTTTCAGTATTGCGGGCTGGAAGGACAGAAGACCGGCGCTTTCCTTGACCAGCGGGAAAACTATGCCGCCGCGGCCCGCTATGCGCATGGCGAGGCGCTGGACGTTTTCTGCTACCAGGGCGGGTTCGCGCTGCACCTGGCAGGCGCTTGCTCTCAAGTGACCGGTGTAGACAGTTCGCGGCCCGCCTTGGAAATGGCGGAGCAGAATGCGGCTTTGAACTCGCGGGAGATTGAGTGGATCGAGGGCAACGCCTTCGATTTGCTGAAGGACTACTCCGAGGCAGGGCGGCAATACGACACGATCGTCCTCGATCCGCCTGCTTTTGCCCGCTCCCGCAAGACCCTGGAAACCGCCTTGCGCGGATACAAGGAGCTGAATTTGCGGGCGCTCAAGATGCTGCGGCCAGGTGGAGTGTTGGTGACCTGTTCCTGTTCCTACCACGTGAGCGAGGCGGATTTCCTGCAGACTGTCACGTCGGCTGCCTTGGACGCACACCGAATCCTACGGCTGATCGAGAAACGCGGCCAGGCGCGGGATCATCCGGTGGCGGTCGGGGTACCGGAGACGGCGTACTTAAAGTGCCTAATTTTCCAGGTAGCTGGCTAGTTGGCGTCCTGATTTATCCAGGCTGACAGTTTTAGACCCCTAATAGCACATCCAGAAATGGGAAGGCAAAGATCTCAAATCCCAACTGAGGTCTGTTCAACCCACTGAGAAAAAGCGGCTTAACTAGTAGGTAGATGATGAGATTCACGAGCCTGCGATTCGTATTGACAACACAACGCTCATATTTTATGCTTCTATATGACTAAATACTGCATCCAATGCAGTAGAGCGCAGGAAAGGAAGCCTGCGAACGAAATCTTCATCACTTTGGAGGAGAACGACTATGACAGTTTTGACCCGTTGGGACCCCTTCCGTGAGCTGGCGACTGTGCAGGACCGCATGAACCGCCTGTTTCAGGACAGCTTTGGCACGAGCCGCGAAGAAGGCCTGACCACCGCAGCCTTCGCCCCGGCGGTGGACATTTATGAGGACGAGCACAACATCACCCTGAAGGTCGAGGTTCCGGGCATTGACGAGAAGGACATTGACGTCCGGCTGGAGAACAACACCCTGACCATCCGGGGCGAGCGCAAGTTCGAGAAGGAAGAGAAGGAAGAGAACTACCGCCGGGTGGAGCGGCAGTATGGCAGCTTCTCCCGTTCGTTCACGCTGCCCAGCATCGTGGACACGGAGAATGTTCACGCCAGCTACGACAAGGGCGTGCTGGAAGTCCGCCTGGGCAAGAAAGCGGAAGCCAAGCCCAAGCAGATCAAGGTAAACGTAGAGAAGAAGGTGGAAGCCAAGAGCGCGGGAAAGGCAGCGTAAAGCCAATGGTCAGTTGTCAGTGGCCAGTGGTCAGTGCCGGGGGGCTAGCGCCCCCCGTTCTTTTTGAGGCGAGGGCGTCGCGCCATCACAGAGGCTGATTGCATCAAGATAAGCAATCAGCGCTCAGCAGTCAGCATTCAGCCGACAAGCGGGTACAAGGTTTCATGGGCTGAATGCTGAGAGCTGATAGCTGAAAGCTGAGGTTTTCATGCCAATTCGTTGGGACAAATTTACGGTGAAGGCGCAGGAAGCGGTGCAGCGCGCGGGCGAACTCGCTTCCGAGTACGCCAATCCAGAAGTGTTGCCGCTGCATGTGCTGGCGGCGCTGCTGGAAGATCGCGAAGGCATTGTGCCTCCGGTACTGGAGAAGATCGGCGCCGGACCGCTGGCGGTGCTGGCCGAGGCACAGCGCGAATTGCAGCGCGCGCCCAAAGTATCAGGCGGTGGGGCGATGCAGGCGACCATGTCGTCCGCGCTGAGCCAGGCGTTGGACCAGGCCTTTAAAGAAGCCGATAACTTCAAAGACGAATACGTCTCTACCGAACACCTGCTGCTGGCCATGACCAAGGAGCCGCGGGGCTCCGATTACGAGCGCGCCGCAGCCAGAATTCTTGCGCATCATGGCGCGACGCACGATGCCATTCTCAAGGCGCTGACCGCGGTGCGCGGCTCACAGAAGGTTACGGATCAGAACCCCGAGGCCAAGTACCAGGCGCTGGAGCGTTATGCCCGCGACCTGACGGAGTTGGCGCGCCGGGGCAAGCTGGATCCGGTTATCGGGCGCGACGAGGAGATCCGCCGCGTGGTGCAGGTGCTTTCCCGCCGCACCAAGAACAATCCCGTGCTCATCGGCGAGCCGGGGGTGGGCAAGACCGCCATCGTGGAAGGCCTGGCGCAGCGCATCGTTTCCGGCGATGTACCCGAGGTGTTGAAGAACAAGCGCGTGGTCGCCCTCGACCTGGGGGCCATGCTGGCGGGAGCGAAGTATCGCGGCGAGTTTGAGGACCGGCTCAAGGCCGTGCTCAAGGAAATTGAAGACTCGCAGGGCCAGATCATTCTGTTCATCGACGAGCTGCACACGCTGGTGGGCGCGGGCGCGGCGGAAGGGGCGATTGACGCTTCCAACATGTTGAAGCCGGCGCTGGCCCGCGGTGAACTGCGGGCCATCGGCGCTACCACGCTTAACGAATACCGCAAGCACATCGAGAAGGATGCAGCCCTGGAGCGCCGCTTCCAGATCGTCTACGTGGGCGAGCCCAACGTGGAAGACACCATTGCCATTCTGCGCGGGCTGAAGGAGCGCTACGAGGTACATCACGGGGTGCGCATCAAGGATTCCGCCATTGTGGCAGCGGCTACGCTGTCACACCGCTACATCACGGACCGCTTCCTGCCCGACAAGGCGATTGACCTGATTGACGAGGCCGCGGCTTCCCTGCGCATCCAGATTGATTCCATGCCCACGGAAATTGACCAGCTGGAGCGTCGTGCCACCCAACTGGAAATTGAGAAGCAGGCGCTGATGAGGGAAGACGATCCTAACTCCCGCGATCGGCTGGCGACGGTTGAAAAAGAGCTGGCGCAAATCCGCGAGCAGTCCGATGCGCTAAAAGCGCGCTGGAAACAGGAGAAAGAATCCATCAACCGCGTGCGGGAGCTGAAGGAGAAGATCGAACAGCTCAAGTTGGATGTGCAGGCCGCCACCCGCAAGGGTGACTACAACCGCGCGTCGGAAATCCAGTACGGCGAGCTGCCGCGCATGCAGGCGGAACTGGACAAGCTCAATTCGCAGATGGATGGGAAGGCCGCGGGCACAGGGGCCAGCAGGATGCTGAAAGAGGAAGTGGACGAGGAGGACATCGCCCGCATCGTCTCCAAGTGGACGGGCATTCCCGTTTCCAAGATGCTGGAGGGTGAAGTCAAGAAGCTGGTCACCATGGAAGACCGGCTGCGCAGCCGCGTGGTCGGCCAGGATGCGGCGCTGGAGCGCGTTTCCAATGCTATCCGGCGTTCGCGCGCCGGGCTGAGCGATCCGCGGCGGCCTATCGGGTCGTTCATCTTCCTCGGCCCCACCGGCGTGGGCAAAACCGAGCTGGCGCGCGCCCTGGCTGAATTTCTTTTTGACGACGAGCACGCCATGGTGCGCATTGACATGTCGGAGTACATGGAGCGCCACGCGGTGGCGCGGCTGATCGGCGCGCCTCCCGGCTACGTGGGCTATGAAGAGGGCGGCCAGCTCACGGAGCATGTACGCCGGCGTCCCTATGCGGTGATCCTGTTCGATGAAATCGAAAAGGCCCACCCCGAGGTGTTCAACATTCTGCTGCAGATTATGGATGACGGACGCCTGACCGATGGCCAGGGGCGCACGGTTGACTTCCGCAACACGGTCATCATCATGACCTCAAACATCGGCTCCGAATACCTTTCGGCGCAGGGGCTGCGCACGCCCGAGGACTTTGAGAGCGCGCGCAAGCAGGTAATGAACGCGCTGCAGAGCCACTTCCGGCCCGAGTTTCTGAACCGGGTGGACGACATCATCATCTTTAACGCGCTGGGCAAGGAGCAGCTGACCAAGATTATTGACCTGCGGCTAGAGGACCTGCGGCGCCTGCTGGCGGAGCGCAAGATCAGCCTGGAGCTGACGGATGGGGCCAAGGAACTGCTGTTCGCGGAAGGGTTCGACCCCGCTTACGGGGCGCGTCCGCTGAAGCGCGCCATTCAGCGCACGATCCAGGATCCGCTGGCGCTGAAGATCCTGGACGGCGAGGTGCTGCACGGCGATCACGTGGAGGTGGACGCCGATATGCACGAGCGGAAGATGACGTTCAAGGTGTCGCGGCGAGTGGGGCAGGGCAAGCCCAAGCCCGCTCCCAAGCAGCCGGCAGGTTCGCGCCGGTAATTCTTTTCGCCGCGGATTAACGCGGCCTCAACCTGCACGCCAGACCCTTCGAGCCTGAAGCCCGCTCAGGGTGACGCCTGCCAGTACCGTTCATCTCAGTGGTGCACGCGAGATGGTTCGGAGCTAAAGCCCCTCACCATGACGCCGTTTAGGAATAAAGATTCCAAGGGTGCAACTTGCTGGAGTCACTACCCGCTGAGTGGGAGCGAGGAGAGGACTCCTTAAAACAGCGTTGCGGTTTCGATAAACACAGGGGTCCTTCGACTCGCGCTCTCTTCGCAAGCTCGGCTCGCGCTCGCTCAGGATGACAGGTGCTGTTGGGGGGCGCAAGCTAATCAGCCTGTTGCGCTCAGGATGACAGGGTAAGAGCGTTGGCGCCGATCGGCGGCGAAAAAGGGCAGTGGTGTAGAACTGCACCACTACCCGAAAAAGAAGCGCAGAAAGGGAATCATTCCGTTGGGCGGTCGGCCATGACGGCTTGCGGTTTGCGCGGGGGCTCGGCGGGACGCGCGCCCGGCTGTTCGGCGGCGGCTTTGGCTTCGGCGCGCGCGGCGCCGCGCTCGTCGAATTTGCCGAAGATCATCTTGCCCGCTGTGGTCTGGAGCACCGAGGTGACGGAAATATCCACGTTTTTGCCTATCATCTTGCGGGCGTTGTCCACTACCACCATGGTGCCGTCATCCAGGTAAGCCACACCCTGGTTGTATTCCTTGCCCTCTTTCAGAATGAACACACGCATGATTTCGCCGGGCAGGACGATGGGCTTAAGCGCATTGGCCAGTTCATTGATGTTCAGCACTTCCACGCCCTGCAGCTGGGCCACTTTGTTCAGATTGAAGTCATTGGTGATGATCTTGCCTTCATAGACCTTGGCCAGTTCGATGAGCTTCATGTCTACTTCGCGGACGGCGGGAAAATCATCTTCCACGATCTGAATATTGAGCGACGCGACCTTTTGCAGGCGCTGGAGAATGTCGAGGCCGCGGCGGCCGCGATTGCGCTTGAGCGAGTCTGCCGAGTCCGCCACCAGTTGCAGCTCGCGCAGCACGAACTGAGGAATGACGATGATGCCATCGAGAAAGCCGGTTTCCGCCACGTCGGCGATGCGCCCGTCAATGATGACGCTGGTGTCGAGAATTTTGTAGACTTTGCGCCCCTGCTTTTCGCCACCGAAGATTCCGCCCAGCGCGGCCAGGTTAAGCAGGTCACCTTTATTGGCGCCGACGATGAGCCCGATGTAGGCCATCAGCAGCATGACCAGGAGCTGCAGAAAACTTTGCGTGCTGCCGGCGCTGATACTGTTGCGAATGACGAGGCTGAACAGGTAGGCGCCGAGGATGCCAAGGACGCTGCCAATGGCGGCGCCGATCAGCCGTTTCAGGCTGACCCTGTGCAGGCGCATTTCGAAGAGAATTACGGCTATGCCGATAACCCCGCCCACAGCGCCATCAACGGGGCGAGTCAAGCCAAAGGGTTCAAGAACGTAACAAGCGGAGCCTACAACGAGGATAAAAATGATGCGAACAAGTATGAGATCCAAGGAGAAACCTCCTCGGGGCGAATCCGGTCCCAAGCCGCGGTAAGCAGGCCAGGGGAAGGCCGACAACCGGGGCCCAAGTGGCGTCCCGTACTGCTAAAGCCCAGCCGCCAATCGCCGGCCGGGAGGGATTTATGACGAAGCGTATAACACAATGAATAAGCTTCGCCCGCCGGCACGTGACAAGATGCCGACACGCGGGAAGTATATACCAGAGTAGCTAAACTGAGTCCGGGAAAACTCCCACGGATCCAAGCTCCAGCGTTCCCATATCAGATGAGCCGGGAGGGGTGAGGGTAACTTATATACGGCAGGGTTCTGCTTCTAAAATTGTAGCCTGGGAGAAGCCATGAAGGGGATTGTGATCCAGCGGTTTGGCGGACCAGAAGTGTTGAAATTGCAAGAGGTTGCCGACCCGCAGCCCAAGGCAGGCGAGGTCGTGGTGCAGGTGGAGGCGGCGGGCGTGAACTTTGCCGACGTGATGATGGCTCAGGGAGGGTATCCGGGCACCCCGCCTCCGCCGGTGATTGCGGGGCGGGAGTTCGCAGGAGTAGTGGAGGGAACGGGGGAACGGGTAATGGGCTACACGCAGATGGGGGGCTTTGCGGAGAAGATTGCGGCTCCCCGCAACCTGCTCTGGCCGTGGCCCATGGGGTGGAGCGCACCGGAAGCAGCTTCGTTCCCGGTGAACTACTTCACCGCGTATCTGGCTTATTGGGAGGCAGGACTGCTGGAGCCGGCGCCGGACGGGCGTCGCCGGCGAGTGCTGATTCACGCGGTTGCCGGCGGCGTGGGCACGGCGGCGGTACAGATCGGCAAGATTTTGGGCGTGGAAAGCTGCGGTACTTCTTCTTCGGATGAAAAACTGGAGCGGGTGAAGGAGCTGGGCCTGAACCACGGAATCAACTACAAGCAGGCGGACTACGAAAAGGTGATTGCCGAGCTGACCAGCGGCGAGGGCGTGGACGCGGTGTTTGAAATGCTGGGCGGGGAGCACACCGCCAAAAGCCTGCGCTGCTTGCGTGATTTCGGGCGCGTGATTCTGTACGGCACGGCCACCGGGCAGCAGCCCAAGTTCGACACGCGCGCCATGTATGCCAAAGCATCGAGCGCACATGGGCTGTGGTTGAGCAGGCTGTCCTTAAAAGAAAACATCATGAAACCAGCGTGGGAGCGGTTGTCAAAGTGGATAAAGGAAGGCAAGCTGCGGCCCGTAGTGGGACATGTGCTTCCCTTGGCCAAAGCGGGCGACGCATTCCGGCTCATGCTGGAGAGGAAGAACTACGGAAAGATAGTGCTGACGGTGAGCTGAGGCCAGGCGGGCTGCGCCCGCGAAAGCGCGACGATCGGATCCTTTTCTTCCTTCGTTTATCCCATGCTGAGGCACGTTAGCCGGAAAATCACGCCTATGCAGCGCTGAACAGTTTGTCACTACACGCGAGATGCTTCAGGCCTGAAGGCGTTCAGCATGACGCCGGCTTACACACAACAGTTGCTGGCTGTTGCGAACCAAATTGCGCAACCGTGCGATTTTAGTTGCTACCCGCGGGCTTGCGAGTTCGTCAAATGGTGTGAGCGCGCCGAAGAAAATATCGTGTCGTGGAACTTTCGGGGCGAGCGCGACGTAATTGAATTTCAGTACCTGAACTGGAAGCAGAAAGTCGGAAAAAGTCAAAAGGGGTTAAACGAAGGATTGTTCTCACCCGCGGTTTGGCGGCCCAGGTGAGAAGAATCGAAGAGGGCACGTCCTTGCGGCCGGTCCTTTGCGCTTAACCCCGACCCATTGTAGGCCATCGGCGGAAAGAAAGCAGCTTCGCCGGGCCGCCCGGGCCGCCCAACATCCCACATGGGAGAAAGAAGAGGGCAAAATGAAATACTCCAAGTACACCGGCGGCCTGGTTCTGGCAATGGCAGTGCTGCTTTCCACCGCCGCTTTCGCAGGCAATAAGGCGGAGTCGCTCTACCTGGGCGACGCCACCCAACTGAACGGCAAGCAGCTTCCCGCCGGCACCTACCAGCTGAAATGGAAAGGCAACGGGCCCGATGTGCAAGTGGAGTTTCTACAGGGAAGGAAAGTGGTGGCCACCGCGCCGGCAAAGCTGGAGCAAGCGAATACCAAGCCGGAGAAAGATGCGGCTGTGATCGACACCGTGAGCGGCTCGCGCACCCTGAATGAAGCCCGTTTCGCCGGGAAGAATTACAAGCTGGTGTTTCCTGGTCCGGAGGCGCAGGCACAGAACGCCCACGGGTCTTCCGGCCAGAACAACCGCTAACCAGCGGTTTGTAGGAAACGAAGGGAGCGCGCGAGTGCTCCCTTTTTTATTCGGTTCCAGATTAGCAACGCTTTTCTTCTTGCAAAACACTCTGACAGGATTGTGGATAACAAAGAAACAGGCCAGGTCTCATTGAGACCTGGCCTGCTTTGGGTGCCCGCTGCTTCGCTTACTGCACAGTCAAGCTGGTCGAGGAGGTGATGCCTCCCGAGTTGGCGCCGATGGTCGTGCTTCCCACACCGACGGTGGTTGCCCGGCCCGCCGTACTGGGAGCGTTGGCGATAGTGGCCACGGAAGCATGCGAGGAACTCCAGTGGACATTCAGCGTTATGTCCTGAGTAGTGCTGTCACTGAACGTTCCCGTGGCCGTGAACTGCTGGGTGCTGCCGTTCGAGACAGTGGAGTTCGCCGGGGTGATCGCGACCGAAACCAGCGTTCCGTTGCTCACTGTCAGCGTAGTCGTTCCTTTGAGCCCGGAAGCGCTGGCTGTGATGGTAGCGCTACCGGTTTTCTTGCCGAAAGCCGTTCCAGAACTGCGCATGGAAGCGACTTTGGGGGTTGAGGATTTCCAGGAGACGCCTGCCAGATTGCTGCCCGTGCTGCCATCGCTGAAAGTGCCGACCGCGGTGAACTTCACGAAGGTGTGGGCTTCAATGCGCGGGTTGCTGGGCAGTATGGCGATGCCCACCAGCTTGACGGTAGTGACAGTAAGGCTGGTCGTCCCGGTAACTGAACCCAGGACCGCGCTGATGTTGGTGCTGCCGGTAGCCACGCTGCTTACCAGTCCCTGATTGTTGATACTGGCGACACCGGGCGTGGAGGAGCCCCACAAAACCACAGCAGTCACATCCTCCGAGCTGCTATCACTGAAAGTAGCGGTGGCGGTGAACTGCTTGGCGGTGCCTACTGGCATGTTGGAGTTGGCCGGGGTGACGGTAATCGACGTCACAGTGGCACCGGTTACCGTGAGCGCGGCGGTTCCGCTTACTGAACCTGACGTGGCCGTGATGGTCGTTGTGCCGGTGCCGACCGCGGTAGCGAGACCGGCGGAGTTGACGGCGGCGACCGAGGATGAAGACGAGGACCAAGTGACCGAGGTTAATAGCTGCGTGCTGCCGTCGTTAAAGCTGCCGACCGCGCTGAATTGCTGATCTGTACCAACGGCGATTGAAACCGGGGTCGGAGTGACAGAGATGGAGACCAAATTGGCGGCGACCACGGTCAGCAGAGTGGTATCGGTAAACGAGCCTACCTGCGCGGTGATGGTCGCGGTCCCGGCGCCTACAGTTGTAGCTAAGCCGGAACTATTGATGGTGGCGACGCCGGTGGCCGATGAGCTCCAGGTCACACCGCTGACCAAGTCCTGAGTGGAACCGTCGCTATAGATCGCGGTAGCTGTGTACTGCTGGCCGATGCCAATGCCCAAGGTCAAGCCATCAGGCGTGACCACGATGGAGCTGATGGTGGGCGCTGTGACGGTCAGGCTAGTCGAGCCCTTTATGCCACCCAAGCTGGCGGAAATTGTAGTCGAACCAGCCGCCATCCCGGTGGCCAGGCCGGAGGCGTCAATCGTAGCTGTTGCAGTGGAGGACGATGCCCAGTTGACCACCGTCGTGAGATCGCGGCTGCTGCCGTCCTTATAAGTTCCGGTAGCCGTAAATTGCTGGCTTGTATTCACCGGCAGCGAAGAGGCCGTGGGCGAAACCGCGATGGAAGCGAGATTCGTGGCCGCGCTGGTTATCTGCAGAGTCGCGGATGCGGAAAATTTTCCCGAGGTGGCGCTCACCATGACGGTGCCGGCACCGACAGCGGTGACTTTGCCTGCGGCCACACTAGCAACGCTCGAATCGGATGTATTCCACTGTGCCGAAGCGGTCAGATCCTTGCTGCTGCCGTCGCTGTATTTACCGGTGGCGGTGAATTGCTGGATCGCACCGGGCGCAACACTGGCACTTCCAGGAGTCACCTGTAACGAAGTCAGGGTCGGAGTGACGGGTGGCGGCGGGTTGTTATTGCTGCTGGAGCCACCGCCTGAACCGCAAGCGGCGAGTGCCAGGCTTAATGAAATGATGGCAAGGACAGCTGTGAGCTTCTTCATGGTGTTTTCCCTTACGGAGTTGGTAACGGCATCCTACTTGGGAATTTCCCATTTTCAGCCTTCGCGTCGTTACGTCGGTCACGCGATAGATGACTAGTGTGGTAGAGAATGTATACTCCAACCGACATAATCCATTTTTTTCGGGCCCTGTATGTCATGGGAGATACACGGCTTATGGGACTTTGGGCGGGTCGGAACAAATATGTACCACGTACGACACACGTATGACGGTATGCTGTCAGTTGGTTGGAAACAGCGTGTTTGTAAAGGGATTTGTAAATCAGGGAGGTGGATTGGTGGTCGCTGGCGGGCGAAGACCAAGAGCCAACGACCGCCAGCTAACTACCAAAAAATGGCTTCAATACTTGGGCACGCTGGGGTCCACCTTATCTGACCAGGCCAAGATGCCGCCCGCCAGGTTCTTCACCTTGCGGAAACCGGCCTGCTGCAGGAAAGTGACCGCCTTCGCGCTGCGTACGCCGGAGCGGCAGTGAGCCACGATTTCGCGGCTGGAATCGAGCTCATGGGCGCGCTTGGGCAGTTCGCCTAACGGAATCAGGTAGCCGTTCAGGTTGCAGATCTGGTATTCGTGAGGCTCGCGCACATCGAGGATAAAGATGTCCTCGCCCGCGTCCAACTTCGCCTTCAGTTCTTCTGGTTGAATTTCAGGAACGTTCGATGCCACTGGCTTCTCCTCACCGCGAATGCCGCAGAATTCATTGTAGTCAATCAGCTTAGTGACGGTGGGGTGTTTGCCGCAAGCGGGGCAGTCGGGATTCTTGCGCAGCTTGAGTTCGCGAAAGCGCATTCCCAGCGCATCTACCAGCAACAGACGGCCAATGAGCGGCTCGCCCTTGCCCAGGATCAGCTTGATGGCCTCGGTGGCCTGCATCACCCCGACAAGGCCAGGCAGAATGCCAAGCACGCCGCCTTCGGCGCAGCTTGGCACGAGTCCCGGCGGAGGCGGCTCGGGATACAGGCAGCGATAGCACGGACCATCCTTAGTGGCGAAAACGCTCACTTGGCCTTCGAAGCGAAAAATGGAGCCGTACACGTTGGGTTTGCCAGTGAGCACGCAGGCGTCGTTCACCAAGTAGCGGGTGGGGAAGTTGTCGGTGCCATCCACGATGATGTCGAAATCGCGGAACAGCTCGAGCGCGTTCTCGCTGGTCAGCCTGGTTTCAAAGGGGCGAAGTTGGATGAAGGGATTGATGGCTTTCACCTTCTCCGCCGCCGAGTCCAGCTTCTTGCGGCCGACGTCAGCGGTGGTGTGGATCACCTGGCGCTGCAGGTTGGTGTAGTCCACCACATCGAAATCCACCACGCCCAGGGTGCCTACCCCCGCGGCCGCCAGGTAGAGAGCGAGCGGCGAGCCCAGGCCGCCGGCTCCGATGCAGAGCACCTTGGCGGCCTTGAGCTTGAGCTGCCCTTCCATGCCCACTTCAGGCATGATCAGGTGGCGCGAGTAGCGCAGGACTTCATCGTTGCTGAGATTCGTGGCTTGAACTCCGGGATGAGTAATGGTTGCCATGGTAATCGGCCTTCCTGTCACCGAAAAGTTGATTTTTTTTGGAGCGAGCTGCCAGGAAAACAACTAGGCGTTCATTCGACAGGGACAACAACAGGCGCAGGAGCCGCCAGCGATGGAGGGCACGATGGAGAGGCTGTCGTTTTCGTTCACCGGGGTGCTTTCCTTGTGCAAATAGCGGATGTCTTCGTCGTTCAAATAAACGTTCACAAAGGCACGCAATTTGCCCTCATCAGTATACAGGTGACGCCGCAAATCCGGGTACGTAGAGGTCAGCTCAGAGAGCGCCTGACCTACGTTCTCGGCCTGCACGTCAATGCTCGACTTCTTGCCCGCATACTGTCGTAGCGGAGTGGGTATGTGGATTCTCATGCTGATTTCAAGTCTCCTCCTGTCGTAAGAAGTGCCTAGCTAACAGATGTTTAAGCCGGGGTACTGGTTTCAGCAATTCGCACTGCCACGTCTATCGGCTCGTCCTGGAAGCGCTTATCGGCTTCCTCGCCGCCCAGCAGCAGAAACGAGTTTGTTTCCCGGGCCTGCCCCTTTTCCACTCGCGTAATCACGTACGAACAGCCCAGCCAGTGAGCGTCGGCAAGGTCGGTGGACGACCAGCGCGCCGGGTGGTCGGGGTGGGAATGATAAAAGCCCACAATATCCAGGCCGTGTTCCCGCGCCTGGCGCTGAATGGTAATCAACTCCCGGGGGTCAATATTGTACCTGTTCTGCGGCGAATCAGTGCGCGTATTGCCCGCACGTGCCACGGAAGTCACCCGGCGCTGGCCGTCATCTTCCACTCGGCCCAGCAGTACCCCACAGCACTCGTGAGGGTAGGTTTCTTCAGCGTGACGGCGAAGCTGGTCGTAGCAGGCTTGGTCAATTCTTAACATTCAATTCATTCAACCATTTAGTCATTGAGTCATCCAAATGTAGGTTCCCTACTGATTGAATGCTTCAATGGCTAAGTGACTGAATCCTATCCTTCGTCCCAAAAACGTTCGCTCAAGTACTTATCGCCGGAGTCGGGCAGCACGGTGACGATAACGCCCGGCTGTTTGCGCTCCAGCAGGCCGCGGGCGATCTGGAGGCAGCCGACAATAGCGGCGCCGGCGGAAATGCCCACCAGCAGGCCTTCTTCGCGGGCCAGGCGGCGAACCATGGCGTAGGAGGCCTCGGTGGAAATGCCCAGGTCATCGTCGGCCAGCGCGGGATCATAAATTTTGGGCACGATAGCGGTGGCCATATGCTTGGCGCCCTCAATTCCGTGAAAGGACGAATCGGGCTGCAGCGAAATGCATTGAATTTCAGGATTGAATTCCTTCAACCGGCGCGCAGTGCCCATGAAGGTGCCGCTGGTGCCCAGCATGGCAACGAAATGGGTGATTCGGCCCTCGGTCTGGCGCCAGATTTCCGCCGCAGTGCCATGGTAGTGGGCACGCCAGTTGGCATCGTTGGAATACTGGTCGGCGTAGAAGTAGCGTTGGGGTTCGGCGGCATACAGCTCGCGCGCCTTGCGGATGGAACCATCGGAGCCTTCGGCGGGATCGGTATAAACGATGTCGGCGCCGTAGGCGCGCAGGATGTGCTTGCGCTCCAGGGAAGCGTTGGACGGCATGCACAAGGTAACCGGAAAACCCTCTGCGGCGCCGAGCATGGCATAGGCGATGCCGGTGTTGCCGCTGGTGGAATCGAGCAGCACCTTGCCGGGCGGAAACTGGCCGGTGCGCCGGGCCTCGTTGACAATGGCCGCCGCCGCCCGGTCCTTCACCGAGCCGCCGGGGTTCAGCCACTCCGCTTTGCCGAGTAGCTGAATGCGGGGCAGGTCGGCACTAATGCGCTCCAACCGGAGCAGCGGGGTGTTGCCGATTCGCTGCACCAAGCCCTCACCCAGGGCGGTGTTGGCCCGGGAAAAGGCCGGCTTTGCGCTCTCGGCATTCACGCCAAATGTCTCATTTCCGACAAGTTGCGCCATTGTGCGACTCAGATCATGACCGTCGTAATGCTGTTATTAGATGAATTTAGGCATCTAAAGGAGCCAGTAGTTTATAAAGGTGTCTTGCACGGGGCAATGCCGGGAAGCGGAATCGTTTGGAATCGGTTCCGAAACGGGAAGAAAGAACATTTGCCCGTCGCGCACGCTGGAACAGGATACAACGGGAACAATGGCCAAAAAGCTGGAAGGACGAACCTACGACGAAGCAGTTAACTGGCTGCGCGAGCACCAGTTTGATGTGCTGGAAGCGCCCGGAACCAAGACCAGCCGGGTGTTTGTGAAGAAATACAATTGTTCGGCCGCTATCGAAAAGACGCCGGAGGGCGAAGTGAAGATATTCGCCTACCCCGGCTATCTGATCAGCGGCGAAATCGCCAAGCTGGTGAACAAGGGCTACCAGCAGGTGCTGAAGACAACCAAAACCGAGATTGCCGCCACCGCCGACCACCTCAAGGCGCTGCATGATTTCACGGAAGAGCTCAAGGAAGCAGTGGGCAAACCCAGCCTGTACAACGAATCGCTGGGGACGGTGAGCGACGCCTACAATTACGACCGCGTGGAAGGGCGGGACAAGCCTGACGCCACGCGTCCTAAGCGGCCCTGGGAAGAGCTGGTTGGCGCGGGCAAGCCGGGCAAGCACGCGTAAAATCAAAAAAACGCCACGGAGCCGCGAACTAAATTTCATAAGAGACGCTGTTTGCCTCTCTCGTGGTCCACTACGTCCTCTGCGCGAGTTCGACTCCAGGCTTCAGCGTTAATCCCGATCCGACAAGAAGGCCAGCACCTCCTGCAGGAATTCCCGCTGGCCATGTTCGGGCCGATCCAGGTGAACAAAATGAGTGGCATTCGGGATGACGACGGTGCGAACTCGTGCCGCGTGGACCAAGTCCGCGACCAATCGCTGCCGATCCTCGGGACGGGACCAAAAATCACGGCCGGAAACAATCACTAGCGTCGGCGCACGAATAAAGGACGCGTCCCAGAGTTGCCGCCCTGTGGCCTGATAGAAGCTGTCTTCCAGGGCCCCATTGGGAGAGCGAAAGCAGGGCGGATTGTGGGAACGGCTTTCCGGGTCGCTGGATATGGCCGCTTTCACGTAGGCCTGGGCTACCGCCGGATCGCGCCACAAGTTCTTGTCGGCTACCGGGATGTTCTTGTCCCAACCCGCCAACGTGGAATTTGCCGTGTTACAGCGCCAGGCGCCGACGGCCTTGCTGTTGAAACGGCCGGGGTGCTGGGGGTCCTCCAGATCCGAGCCATGTCCTATCAACGGGTTGGGAGTATCTGCGCCGTAGAGACTGTTGTGCAGGACGAGGTGACCAACTTTGTTGGGGAAAAGCGTGGCATAGTATCCGGCCCAACTGGCGCCTGTTGCCCAGCCGAGAAGAGAAACCTGGCTTACCCGATCGCGGCGGAGGATGAAAGCAACAGCTGCATTGATATCGCGGACCACGAGATTGGAGCGGACCAGTGGCGGGTTGGCATCCCATGGCTGCGACATCTCCGGTGGGCGCGTGGAGCTCCCGTAGCCGCGAGCGTCCATGATGTACGCGACATAGCCGGCGTTGGCCAGATCGGCGGCCAGCGATCCGCCTGGGACGGGCAAATCGAAAGAGGCTACACCCGGCACCCGGGCGCCATGGATGAGCAGCACAGGCCGAGCCTGCAGGGGGGTGCGCGCGCGCACCTCACGAATAAAGATTTTTATTCCGGGATCACTCTGCACAAAGAAGTTGCGGCGTTCAAGAACTTGCGAAAAAGCAGGAGAAAGTGCACTTATCAGGAGGCAAGCGCCTAAAATTGCGCGCGAAACGTTGGCTTTCATCTATGCCCTCCAGCGTGTGGTTATAATCCCTCGGCATATGAGAAGGATAATCGCAATCCTCTGCGCGCTATGGCTGCTGGCAGCGATAGCTGTAGCGGCCAATCCATCAGCAAATGCCGAGGCGGCGATCCGGCAGGTTCTGGATAGACAAGTGGAGGCGTGGAACCGGCAGGACTTGGACGCATTCATGCAGGGCTACTGGCATTCCCCGCAGCTCACGTTTTTCTCCGGCGCCACAGAACACCACGGTTGGGATGCGGCGCTGGAACGCTATCGCAAGGCTTACCAGTCCGAGGGCCGGCAGATGGGTAAGCTGGGCTTTTCCGACCTGCAGATTGAGATTCTCAGCCCAGCCGCTGCCTTCGTGCGGGGCAGCTTCCATCTCAGTATGCCCGAGGGAAAGCAGCCGCATGGCATTTTCACACTGGTATTCCGCAAGTTTCCCGCGGGCTGGCGCATCATTCACGACCACACCTGTGCGGCGGAGTGAGGAGCTCTACAAGCGAAATGCTTCCATGAGAACTGCGCTTTCACCCCGCTGAGTGCTGGTATTGTTTTCTACTTCGCCTTCCCGGGCTGACGCGGGGGGATACATTCTGGCGCCGCTTCGCAGCTGATGGGATCGACTCGTTCCCGGCCACGTTGTTTGAATCCCAGGTCTCGGCAAAAAATCCTATATGCGCCTGGGCACGGGCAACTAGTAGGGGTGTTTCGACTCGGGCATGCGTCCTCGCTCAACATGACAAGTTAAGGGGTTCTGCACAAAAGGGGTTCTGCACAAGAGGTCCTTAGCTGGGGCTCAGGATGACACACGTCAAGGTGCGTCTGCAGTAGACGCAGATGCTTCGGCGTTAGAGTGCGCAGTTATCGTGGCTGCCCCGAGGGGCTGCACTCGGCCGTGTGGCGTTTACGAGTAATGTGTCAGCAGTGCACGCGAGATCCTTCGTGGCTGAAGCCGCTCAGGATGACGCCCGTGCATTTTGTTGTGGGCGGATTATTTGCGGCGCAAGCCGAACCAGCTTTCGGAAACCACGATGGAGTTACCGGGATTGTGGGGGTCGTACTTGACCGAGGTGGGCAGGCCGAGCCGGCAGGAATGCAGGTTCACAAACTGGCGGAGATAGGTAATCTCCTGCGAAGCTTCGTAGGAGACGCCAGCCACGTCGTATTGATAAATGATGAACTGGGCGGGGCGGGTGCCGTCCATTTCGTTGATATCAATCACGGTGCCGTCGGTGATGCGGCCGATCTTGCTGATCAATGCGCGGCGCTCGCGCTCCACTTCCTCCGGGGTCTTGCGACGCCGGCGTAGCAGGTAAGTTACCAGCGCGGCCGTAGCCAAACCGATCGCCAGCAGGGGATAAGCGTGAGTTGGCACTTCTTTTAGTACCTAGTACCCAGTACCTAGTACCCAGCGTGAATCCGGGTGCGAGAGCCCAGGAATTTATGAGTTATTTGATTGGAGGTAGTTTAGCAGGGAATTGTGTCCTGCGGAATTACTGAAGTTCGTCGTACCCGGTCGAGAAAATGGACAGCTGACACAGACGTTTGAGAACTGGCTAAAAGTTATCTCGTAATGAACCAAACCTGTAAGAGTTCGGTTTCCCTCAGGGCTAAAGCCCAGCACTTAGACGATTCTGGACGCCGCGGCTGAAGCCGCGCCCTTTCAAACCGATTTATGAGACAGGTTCCAGTACGTATTGGTGCTAGCTCTTCACTTTTTCCCAGTCTTTCAGGAACTGGTCGAGGCCACGGTCGGTAAGGGGGTGCTTGAACATGAGGTCGAGCACCTTGAAGGGAATGGTGGAAACGTGGGCGCCAGCCAGCGCTGCCTCCACTACATGGAGGGGATGGCGCAGCGAGGCCGCCAGCACCTGCGTCTTGTAACCGTAGTTCTTGTAGATCTGCACCACGTCGCGCACCAGGTCCATACCCACATGGCTGATGTCATCGAGCCGCCCGACGAAGGGGCTGACGTAGGTGGCGCCC
>DATFDP010000277.1:0-10438 GCA_035252015.1 Terriglobales bacterium | reverse complement strand
TAGCGCACCGTGTCTTCCTGGAAGCGGTTCATCATGGCTTCGAACATGTCGAAGGATTCGCGCTTATACTCCACCAGCGGATCGTGCTGCCCATAGCCGCGCAGCCCGATACCCTCCTTCAGGTGGTCCATGCTGAGCAGGTGATCTTTCCATTGCGAATCCAGAACGCTGAGCATGATCATGCGCTCGTGGTAGCGCATGGCGTCGGCACCAATCAGCGATTCTTTTGCGTTGTAGCGCTCCTGCAGTTTTTCGAAGATCGCGTCGCCCAGTTCCTGGCGGCTTAACTGTCCCGGCTTCACGCCTTCCTTCTCAATATCCACGCCGAAACGGGTGAAAATTTCATTTTTCAGCGCTTTGACATCCCAGTCGGAGGGGTGAGTCTCGCGCGCGGCATACTTGTCCATCAGTTCGCTGAGGATGCCGGCCACGTAGTCTTCCAGGATCAGCTCCTTCTGATCCAGCCCTTCCAGCAACTGATGCCGCAGCCCGTAAACCGCCTCGCGCTGCTTGTTCATCACGTCGTCGTATTCCAGCAGGTGCTTGCGGGCCTCGAAGTTTTGCGCTTCCACCGCCTTCTGCGCCGCCTCAATGCGGCGGCTGATCAGCCGCGACTCGATGGGCACCCCTTCTTCCATCCCCAGCTTCTGCAGCAGGTTCGACACCCACTCCTTGGCGAAGATGCGCATCAGGTCGTCTTCCAGCGACAGATAGAAGCGGGAGGAACCAGGATCGCCCTGGCGGCCGGCGCGGCCGCGAAGCTGGTTGTCAATGCGCCTCGCCTCGTGGCGTTCCGTTCCAAGAATATGGAGTCCGCCCGCCGCGATCACCTCTTCATGCTCAGTATCAGTTTCCGCCTTGTAGCGGTTGTAAATCTCGTTCCACTGTGCGGCGGGGACCTCGAATTCCTTGCCTTCGTAGTACCAGCGGGTGAAGTCGGGATTTTCCGCCGCCGCCTCGATCACGCCTTCGGCGGTTTTCACCGGACGCGCAATCCCCTTCTTCATGCACTCCTTCTTGGCCATGAATTCCGGGTTGCCGCCTAGCAGAATGTCGGTGCCGCGGCCCGCCATATTGGTGGCGATGGTCACCATGCCCTTGCGCCCCGCCTGGGCCACGATTTCCGCTTCTTTTTCGTGGTACTTGGCGTTGAGAACCACGTGCTTGATGTTCTTCTTCTTCAGCAGTTCGGATAGCCGCTCCGACTTCTCAATCGACGTGGTGCCCACCAGGATGGGCTGGTTTTTGGCGTTCAGTTTTTGGATCTCATCCGCGGCGGCGAAATATTTTTCCCGTGTTGTGCGATACACCACATCGGAGTTTTCGATGCGTCGCAGCACCCGGTTGGTGGGAATCACAATGACGTTCAGCCCGTAGATCTTCTCGAATTCTTCCGCTTCGGTTTCGGCGGTGCCGGTCATGCCCGCTAACTTTTTGTACATGCGGAAATAATTCTGGAAGGTGATGGTGGCCAGCGTCTGGTTCTCGCGTTCCACCTTCACGCCTTCTTTGGCTTCAATCGCCTGGTGCAGGCCATCGGACCAGCGTCGCCCCGGCATCAGGCGCCCGGTGAATTCATCCACGATGATGACTTCGCCTTCTTTCACCACGTAATCCACGTCGCGTCGGTAAAGGGCGTGCGCCTTGACGGCCGTTTCCACGTGGTGCTTGAGGTCCCAGTTCTCCGGGTCGGCAATGTTGCCGATGCCCAGCAACTTCTCCACCTTCTCCCAGCCCTCGTCGCTGACGGTGATAGTTTTGTGCTTCTCGTCCACCACGTAGTCGCCGGTCAGGATTTTTTCTTCCAGCGATTTTTCGATCTCCTCGCCCTTTTCCAGCTTGGGAACAATGCGGTTCACCTTGAAGTACTTGTCGGTGGATTCATCGCTGGAGCCGCTGATGATCAGCGGGGTACGGGCTTCGTCCACCAGGATCGAGTCCACTTCGTCCACGATGGCGAAGAAGTGGCCGCGCTGGACGCAGTCCTTCAGGTCGAACTTCATGTTGTCGCGCAGGTAGTCGAAGCCGAACTCGTTGTTGGTGCCATAGGTGATGTCGGCCCCGTAGGCCTCGCGCCGCTCTTCGTCGTCCAGGTCGTGGACAATCACGCCCACGCTCAGGCCCAGGAAGCGGTAGATTTTGCCCATCCATTCGGCGTCGCGCTTGGCCAGGTAGTCGTTGACCGTGACCACGTGCGCGCCTCGCCCCACCAGGGCATTCAGATAGACCGGCAAGGTGGCGACCAGGGTTTTTCCTTCACCGGTCTTCATTTCGGCGATGGAACCGGAATTCAGCACCATGCCGCCGATCAGCTGCACATCGAAGTGCCGCATGTTGAGGGTGCGGCGGCCGGCCTCACGCACCACGGCAAACGCTTCCGGCAGAATCGCCTCCAGGGTGTCCTTCAGGGCCTGCTTCCGCTCTTTATCAATTTCCTTGGCCCGCTCGGGATCTCCTTCCGCGTCGGCTTTCACCGCCCTGAGCCGCTCCTGGATGCGGTCGCGGAACTCCTCCGTCTTGGCGCGCAGCTCTTCGTCGCTCAGAGCCTGCATCTGCGGTTCTAGCGCGTTGATCTGCTCCACCGCGGGCTGCAGTCGCTTGATGACCCGCTCGCTCTTGGTGCCGAAGACCTTTCCGACAACTTTATCTACAATCAAATCTGCGTTCCTGGTGAGTAATGGCTTAGCCGAGAAGTCGGGTAGAGACGGAACTCGCGTCTCTATGGCGGACACTCCACCCTCGGACAATATGAGCCTAACACAATTAGATGCCGGAGCTTGCGATTCGGACCAGTCCAGTTAGGGGCACCGATCGGAGGCGCGAGGTCGCGCCAGCTACGGCAGGGATAATCTGCACCGTAGACAAAAACGCCGGCCCTGTTTCGGCCGGCGCCCATAGTTGAACAGGATAAGACCCTAAGCCGCCCGCCTCCGCCTGCGGCTGCTGGCACGCGCTCCGCGTCCAGGCGCTTCCTCTTCCCTCTCCACGCCCAGTTGCTCGGGTTTGAGCTTCTTGCTGAAGGACTCCATTTTCTTTTCTGTCTGCTGCTCCTCGCGCAAGGTCTTGGTCAGCAACTGTGCGATTTTTCTTTCTCCCAGCTCGCCGGCCATGCGCACCAGACTCTCGTAGGCGCTCCTCTCGTATCTCTCCACTTTTATCGCAGCGCCAACGTTGAAAATGTCCATGAGTTCCTCGGATGGGTCCTCCTCCTTGAAGGACTCATGCTCCTGGATCAGCCCGCGGATCCCATGGCATTCGTTCTCTTCCGCCTCCTCTCCGAGTTCCTGGAACGCCTGCTGCAAGCGTTCCACATGGCCTTCTGTTTGCGCCTGGTGGCTTGCGAAAGCCTTCTTCAGCTCAGGGCGGCTGGATTCCTCCGCCTGCTTGCTTAAGGCTTCCACCAGCTGTTGTTCAGCGTCCAGCATGTCCTTTAGTTCGTGCAGAAACAATTCCCGTGCGGTCTCCATCTCGGCTCCTCCCAGTCTGGCTGACGAGAGGCTTTGCCTTATGTCGCCAGGCAGGTGATTTGTTGTATGAAACGGCGTCCACCGGGCGGTGGACAGCGCAGAAACTTACGCCGCTCAGCAAAGTTGGACTGACTCTGGAAGACACCGGTTGCCCAGGTGGTAGATGCACTCGCCCGTTCAGAGAAGCGGCGTCAGATGGCGCTGTCTTGGGCTTTGGAAAGGGCTGGTTTTCGACGCCCTATGTCTTTGAAGACGGTAGCCACCATGCTGGCCAGAATAAAGTTGATGACGTGATCCAGCAATGCCGGGACGTTTGGACGGTTAAGCCAGTCCACCCACGAAAAGGGAAATGCGGGAAGATTCCTGCCCAGGAGCATGCCCATAATCATCCCCGCTCCGCAGTAAAGCAAAACCAGGCTAAGACATCCGCCAACCACAAACCGCAGAACCTTGGTCATAACCATCACCCACGAACTTCTGACAACCCTAAGTGAGGAGCTTAGGTTTCCCGCCTCCACCTGTCAATCCCACGTCAGTGGTGGCAAACCAGCGAGGGTGTAAAGAGTTGCACCTTCGATATGCACGGTTTTGCGCGATTTCCGTTATATTCCGAGCACGGATAATGCGCACCTTCTATAACCGGTTTCAAGAAGCGGCAGAGCAATGGCCGGACGCGGTTGCCCTGGAAATGCAGCGCCGCGACCGACTGGAACAGGTGACCTACGCCGAATTACAACAGGCCACAGCCAGCATTGCTGGATGGCTGGCCGATTCTGGCCATCACTCGGGCACACGGGTTGGATTTCTTGCTGCCAACAGCCCCCGCTGGGTCGCCGCCTATCTCGGGACGCTGGCTGCGGGATGCATCGCCGTTCCCCTCGACACTGCCTTCCACTCCGATCAGGTAGTCAAGCTGCTGCGTGACAGCGGCTCCACTCTGCTGTTCACCGATTCCCAGCATCTCTCCACTGCCCGCCAGGCGGCACATGAACTCGGCGTTGAATTGGCTCTGCTGGAAGGCACGGAAGCAGGTTCCGGGGTTGGCGCCCAGTCCGTGCATTCGGTTGCGCACCTGGATGAAATTCTGGCGGCGGCACCGCGTGAATTCGTGCCTGCGCCCGCTGAACCCAGCAACATCGCCGCCATCCTCTACACCTCCGGCACCACCGCCGATCCCAAGGGCGTCATGCTCAGCCATTCGAACCTGGTGGGCGAAATCGAAGGCGCGCTAGGAATCTTCAAGATCGGGCCGGGCGATGCCATCCTCGGCGTCCTCCCCCTGTTCCACGCTCTCGCGCAAATGGCTAATCTGCTGGTGCCCCTGGCCGTGGGCGGGCGCATCGTTTATCTGGAGTCGCTGAACACCACCGAACTGCTGCGCGCCCTGCGCGAGCGCGACATCACACTCTTCTGCTGCGTGCCCCAGTTCTTCTATCTGATTCACGAACGCATGCTGAAGGAAGTGGGCCAGCACGGAGCCGCCGCCCGCCTCGGCTTTCGCACCCTGCTCAAGCTTTGCCGAGCGGCCCGCTCTCTGGGCGCGAATCCCGGCAAACTCATTTTCCGCCGCGTCCACCAGATGCTGGGCAGCCGCATGCGCTACCTCATCACCGGCGGTTCGCGCTTCGACCCCCAGGTAGGCCGGGACCTCTACGCTCTTGGTTTTGAAATCCTGCAAGCCTATGGCTTGACCGAAACCACCGGCGGCGCCACCTGCACGCCGCCCGGCAGCCGCGCTATCGGCTCGGTAGGGCCGCCATTGCCCGGGGTGGAAGTCAAGTTGCTCGACCCGCAGCCGCCGGAAGATAGCGCCGGTCCTGCCACGGGCGAAGTCGCCATTTGCGGGGCCATCGTCATGCAGGGCTATTACAACCGGCCCGATGCCACCGCCGCCGTTTTGCGTGATGGCTGGCTGCTTACCGGCGACCTCGGCTATCTCGATCCCCGCGGCAATCTCTTCATCACTGGCCGCAAAAAGGAAATCATCGTCCTCAGCTCGGGTAAGAACATTTACCCCGAAGAAATCGAGCACCATTACCTTCAGTCGCCCTTCATCAAAGAGATTTGCGTTATAGGACTGGAGAGCCGCCCTGGCGAGCCTTACGCGGAAAAGCTGCACGCTGTATTGACGCCCAACTTCGACGCACTGCGCGAGCGCAAAATTGTCAACACCAAAGAAGTAATCCGCTTCGATATCGAGACTCTTTCCGCGCAGCTGCCCGCAACTAAGCGCATCCTGAGCTACGAAATCTGGCAGCACGAACTTCCCCGCACCACTACCCGCAAGCTCAAGCGTTTTGAGATCGAGCAGCGCGTCCGCCAGGAACAGGAATACGGCCAACTGAACGAGGAAGGCTGCCCACCGCCGGAAGCTCAGCCACTCAGCCAAGAAGACCAGATGTGGCTGGAAAACGCGGACGTACAGCGCGCACTGGCGATCGTGCGCCAGGAGGCGCCCTCCGGTTCCGGCTCCATCCGTCCCGCCGACAACCTCGAGCTCGACCTCGGCCTCGACTCCATCCAGCGGGTTGAGCTGCTCATGGCGCTGCAGCAGGAGTTTGGCGCCAGCTTGCCCGAATCGGTCATGTCCGAGGTTTATACCGTGCGCGAACTGGTGGATCCCGTGCTTGCCGCCTCGGGCTCCGGAGGTGTCGAAGCAAAAGCCGGCGTGGACTGGGATTCAGTGCTGCAGTCCGAAGCGCCCGACGAATTTGTGCGTGCTGCCACCCGCCGCCGCCCCTTCACCGCCGTCACAGGTTTTGGCCTGGCAAAAATTGTCCAGATGATCGCGGGCGACCGCTTCGCCCTGCGGGTCACCGGCCTGGAAAAGCTCCCCCAACGCGGTCCCTGCATCATCTGCCCCAACCATCAGAGCTTTATTGATCCCATCGTGCTGGCGGGGGTGGTGCCCTGGCCGCTGTTCCGCGATGCGTTCTCTCTCGGGACTACAGAAATTTTCGGTAGGATTTTGCCCAAGCAGGTCGCAAGACTGCTCAAGGTCATTCCCGTGGACCCGGATTCAGCGCTGGTTTCCGCCATGCGCGCAGGCGCCTACGGGCTGCGCCGCGGCAAGGTGCTGGTGCTCTTTCCGGAAGGGGAACGCAGCATTGACGGCGTGCCCCGCAACTTCAAGAAAGGCGCCGCCATCCTCGCCCTCCACCTGCGAGTGCCCATCGTTCCCGTCGCTATGGACGGCTTTTTCGAAGTCTGGCCACGCGGCAAAAAGTACCAAGGCCCGCATCCACTGCGCATCGCCTTCGGTGACCCGATTGTGCCGCCGGATATCCAGCCCAACGAAGCCGCGTACACTGCCCTCTCCGCCGAGTTGAAGTCTCGTGTTGTGGAGATGTGGGAGGGGTTGAGCGAGAAGCGAGTTGCCAGTACCTAGTACTCAGTAACGATGGCTTGTGAATCGCCACGTGTATTGCCGTGGAAGCGGACGACTTCAGTCGTGCGAACCAGCACACTTCCTCTTGTCATCCTGAGCGAGCGCGTGTTGAGCGCCGCGAGACGAGCGCGAGTCGAAGGACCTCGCGTTCCGATTCTCCTCCACAACCCACTCAAACGGGTTTCAACTGGGTACTGGGTATTGACAACTACTTCGCCCGCGGATGCGTCTTCCCGTACACCTGCATCACGTGCTGCATGGAGAGCTGCGTATAGCGCTGTGTGGTGGAGAGCCGCTCATGCCCGAGCAGTTCCTGAATGGCGCGCAGGTCGGCGCCCTCCTGCAGCATGTGCGTTCCAAAAGCGTGACGCAGCGTATGCGGATGTACATCCGGCGAGAGACCCTTGGCCACGGCAATTGCCTTCACGATTCGACCTACACTGCGCGTCGTCAGCCGCCCGCCGCGCCGGTTGACCAGCAGCGCCGGCGTGCTCTTCCCTGCTTTCATCACGACCTGACGCCGCGCTGGAAGATAAGCCTGCAGCGCCGACGCGACAGCCGGATTGAAGGGCACATAGCGCTCCTTCTTCCCCTTGCCGCGCACCAAAATAGCCTCATTCGGCGGATGTACGTCCTCCAGGTTGATGCCCACCAGTTCGGAATTGCGAATCCCGCACCCGTAGAGCAATTCCAGCAGCAGCCGGTCCCGTTCCGGAAACGCAGCGCTCTCCGGCAACTGGCCCTCCAGCACGGTGTTCATGTCCTCGATGGTGGGCACCCGCGGCAGCTTCTTGGGCAACCGCGGCGTGGCCACCAGCTTGGCCGGGTTCTGCTCCACCACTCCTTCCCGCGCCAGCCACCGATAGAGCGAGCGCACCGCTGCCAGCGAGCGCGCCACCGAGGTCTTGCTCAGCCCGCGCTCGTACAGGCGCGAAAGGAAGCCTCGAATGCGCACGTGGTCAATGTCTTGCCACCGCGCATCTCCGACGTGCGCGGCAAATTCCGTCAGGTCCTTGCGATAGGCGGTGATGGTGTGCGCCGAGGCATTGCGCGCCCGCAGCACGCGAAGGAATTGCGCGATGGTCTTCTCCACCACGGTACCCAAATCTCTCATTGGCTAAATGCTGATTGCTAAAGGCTAAGTGCCGCTTTTCTTCGCCCTCGGATGATGCTGCTTATACACATTCCTCAACCGGTCGAGCGCCACATGGGTGTACACCTGCGTGGTGGCAATGTCGGCGTGCCCGAGAATCGTCTGCACCGTGCGCAGGTCGGCGCCATTCTCCACCATGTGTGTGGCACAACTGTGGCGCAACATGTGCGGGCTGGCGTGCCGTCCGGCAGCAGCCGAAGCCGCGCTCACCATCTGCCACACCCGTTGCCGCGTAAGGCGTTTCGCTCCCCGTCCCAGGAACAGCAACGGTGATGATCGTTCCCCCGCAAGAACTCTGCGTGCGCCCTGCAAGTAGTCGCGCAGCACGCGCTGGGCGCTCTGGCCAAGGGGCACAATGCGTTCCTTGTCGCCTTTTCCCCGCACCAGCACGCATCCCAGGTCCAGCTTCAGATCGTCCAGCTTCACGTCTACCAGTTCGGAAACGCGCAATGCCCCGGCGTAGAACACCTCCAGCATGGCACGATCGCGCAGGGCAATGGCCTCCGCCTCTGGACTTGACCGCGCTGCATGTGGGCTTGCGAGCAACTGCTCCAGTTCTGCGCGTGCCAGCGATTTGGGCAGCACCTTCCACTGCCGCGGCGATTCGATGTTGAGCGTGGGATCGCTCTCCGCCAGCCGATCCAGCAGCAGATAGCGGTAGAACTGCCGCAGCGCCGAGAGCTTGCGTCCGATCGAGCGCGCGTCCATCGCATTGGCCTGCAGTTCCTCCAGAAATTCCCGCACATCTCGCTGGCGGGCCTGCGCTGGATAGCGTTTGCGCCGTCCCAGGAATTCTGCGAATTGGCGCAGGTCGCGCCCGTAGGCCGCGATGCTGAGTGGCGCCAGCCCCTTCTCCACCTTCAGGTAGTCGAGAAAGGAGGCGAGCAGGCGTTCGTTGTCGAGCGCGGAAAGCACAATTTTAGTATGCGCGTTATCGGACGCTGGTGGGAATTACAGGCCTGATGCCCGCCGGGCTGGCTCCACCGCCGCCAGGCTCTGCTCCAGCAACTCCGCCGCGTACAGCGCGCCTTCCGGCGTGTCTTCGTGCTTAAAGAAGACAAATGCGTCGCGTCCTTCGGCCGTGTGGCGGCGCATTTTTTCGCTGATCTGCTGCCGCTCCACCGCGCTGTACTCCGGCTTGCGCAGCCGGTAATAGCAGAAATTTGCGGTACACACATCGGGTACAGTCATGTCTTCGCTCTCAGCCACGCACAGCGCCGCATTGTGCCGCCGCAGCACATCATATACAGCGTCGCTGAACCAGCTGGGGTGGCGAAACTCAAAGGCGCAACACAGCGCGCGCGGCAGCCCATTCAGAAACTCGCCCAGCAGCGCAGCATCCGGCTTGAAATTCGGCGGCAACTGGAACAGCGCCGGCCCCATTTTCCCCGCCCGCAGAAGCGGCTCCAGCGACGCCAGGAACCGCTTCACCAGCTCCTCCGCTCCCTTCAGCCGCTTGATGTGGGTAATGGCCTGATGCGCCTTCAGGCAAAAGCGAAATTCCGCCGGCGTCTCCGCAATCCAGTTCTGCAGGCTCTTTTCGCTGGCCATGTGCCGGAAAGTGTAGTTCACCTCGACCGCGTTGAGCCGGGTGGCGTAGTAATTCAGAAAACTCTTCTGCGGCAGCTTGGCCGGATAAAAGGCCGGCTTCCAGGCGGAATACGCCCATCCCGAAGTCCCAGCATGCAACGTGGCCATGTTTCACCCCTGCTTCAGTCCCTGAAATTATATGCGCCGGTGGGACAGGTGGCCTTCGTAACACCGGCAAGCCCGGAAACTCATGCTATAAGTCTTCTTCATGGGCAGTATTCGCAAGGGCTCGGTGCACTTGTTCCGCATTGCCGGAATTGACGTCTTCCTGCATTGGTCCTGGTTCCTGGTCGCCCTTTTTGAAATCAACGCCCGCTCTGGCCGTTACTCCTCCGTCGCCTGGAATATCGCGGAGTACCTCGCACTCTTTGCCGTGGTCCTGCTTCACGAATATGGCCACGCCCTGGCCTGCCGCCAGGTGGGTGGAACTGCCGATCACATTGTGCTCTGGCCCTTGGGCGGCGTGGCTTACGTCGACCCGCCGCCGCGCCCCGGCGCCACCCTGTGGAGCATTACCGCTGGCCCTCTGGTCAATGTGATCCTGCTGGTCATAATCACCATCGTCGGCATGGCGGTAAAGAACCTGGGACTGTGGCCGGCTTTCCCCAACCTGCACGCGCTGATGCGGGCGCTGTGGTACATCAACCTTGGCCTGCTGATCTTTAACCTCCTGCCCATCTACCCGCTCGACGGTGGCCAGATTCTTCGCTCCCTGTTGTGGTTTGCTCTTGGGCGCGCCCGCAGCCTGATGGCCGCCACCATCGTCGGCTTCATCGGCGTGCTTGGCCTCATCTTTTTGGCTGCATACATTCACTCCGGCTGGTTCGCCATCTTGTCAGT
>DATFDP010000276.1:0-4019 GCA_035252015.1 Terriglobales bacterium | reverse complement strand
AGCAAGGGCATCGCTATAGGTTACGACTACGCGGTCACACAGAATACCGTAATTGACTTCAATATTAGCGCCAGCCGCTTCCACTACCTGCGCCTGCCCATCAACGCCGGATTTGACATGACAAAGGAAGGCTGGCCGGCTACCTACAACAATGCGGTTCCCAGCACTGAGCGCACACCATTGACACCCTGCTTCGGCGTGAGCGACACGAACGTCACCTGCAGCCAGGGACAAAGCGCAATTGACGATCACAACACGCAGTGGAATTTTTCGCCCCAGATCACGATGATTCGCGGGCGCCACACTTTCATCTGGGGCGGCCAGTTGGAGATGGGGTATGACAACTACCTGCAGACCAACACCGGTGGCGGGCTCATTTCCTTTAACGGTTCTTGGACCCAGGACCTGGCGGAAGGCAAGGGTAGCCCCGGAACCGGCATTGATTTCGCCGACTTCCTGCTCGGCTACGGCCTGGGCCAAGGAGCACAGTTTGGTAACCAGACCACCGGTTCGGCGGTGATTTCGGGTCCGGTTGCGGGCAAGCAAACCTACCGGGGTTTGTATTTCGGCGATAACTGGAAGGTCACCAGCAAATTGACCTTGAACCTGGGACTTCGCTATGAACTGCAGGGCCCGTGGTCGGAGCGCTTTGACCGGATGACCTATTTCAACCCCAGCGTTGCCAATGCCTCTGTAACCGGTTGCAGCGGTCCGGGTACTCCGTGTCCGGGAGATTTATTCCTGGTCAAGACCGGAACAAACGATACCAGGAATAACCTTCCGCTCAGCAAAAAGGAGTTCTCGCCCCGCTTGGGATTCGCCTATGGGTTGAACTCCAGGACCGTGATTCGAGGAGGATACGGGATTTTCTATATTCCCAATTATGTGTCGTTTGGAACCAATCCCTACATTGATCCAGTCAGCAGCGCGACCAATAACTTCTTCGCCAGCAATAACGGCGGGCTGACACCGGCAAGCACGCTGAACGCCAGCAACTGTAGCTTGACGGCTCCAGGCGTGCTTACTTGCGCTTCTCCCGGTCCTTTCGGTCCAACCTTGATCACGCCTGCGGGCCGCAACCCGCAGCCGAACGTCTCCCAGTACGGGGTTAACCAGGGAACGCTTTCGGCCACCGGCTACACCGTGCAGAATTACGGCTACGTGCAGCAGTGGAACTTCGATGTCCAACACGAACTAGGCCATGGATTCTTCGCCGATGTGGCATACGCTGGATCGAAAGGCACGCACCTCCCGCTGTTCAATACCAACGTCAACCAAATCCCAGACAATTTCATCTCTCAGGCCTCGGCGCAAGCGGCGGCGGGCCAGCCGGTCAGCATTGCTCAGCCGGTGGCGGTTTATCCGTTCAATGAGCCCCTGCCCGGCCGTTTGTCTCCTGGCAACCTGATACAAGGCCAGCTCGACCGGCCCTTCCCACAGTACGCCGGCCTGAACCTCAACGGCTTCGGCTGCTGTGATAGCACCTACCACTCGCTGCAGGCAACCGTTACCAAACGCTTCGGCGGTGGTGGCACCATGCTGGTGGCTTATACCAACGCGAAGCTTCTTTCGGATACGGATACTCTTACTTCATGGCTGGAAGGCAGCAATGGCGGTACCGGAGCCATTCAGGACTTCCACAATCTGCGGGGAGAACGCTCGCTGTCTTCGCAGGATGTGTCGCAACGACTGGTCATCAGCTACGTGCTTGACCTCCCCTTTGGCCGCGGTAAAAAGTTCCTCTCCGATGTGAGTGGAGCCAAGGCCAAGGTGGTGGGAGGCTGGGGGCTGGATGGGGTTACCACCTTCCAGCGCGGCTTCCCGCTGAAGATCAGCTACGGCGCCGGCACTCCGCTTTCATCGGCGGGGCTGGGCATTGGCACCCTGCGTCCCAACGTGGTTGGCGGATGTGGTAAGGGGATGTCCGGGAGTCCGGTAGACCGCTTGGGCGAATGGTTCAATACTTCCTGCTTCGCGCCGCCTCCGGACTGGGGCTTCGGAACCGAGTCCCGAGTTGATCCGACCCTGCGCATGCAGGGCATTAACAACTGGGATGTGGCCATCTTCAAGAAGACAACCTTCGGTCCGGACGAAAGACTTAATGTGGAATTCCGCACCGAGTTCTTCAACCTATTCAACCATCCCCAATTCGGGGCGCCTAACACCACCTGCTGTACGGCTAACAACCCCAACTTCGGGGTGGTGACCAGTACGTTAGGCAATCCACGACTTATTCAGTTCGCGTTGAAGTTTGCCTTCTGATCGGCGGTATTAATGTGACTGGAGGGCCAGGCTCATGCCTGGTCCTTTTTTATGCTCCTCAGTGATTTGGGGTCAGCTACCCTGCGCGTGGAATGCGGTGCGGAGGCGGTCTTTCAAGGCAATGGGAGAATAGTTGAACTCGGCCTCGAATCGTTTAGCATCCATCATTCGGGGAAAGCCTGAAACGGCGGCTTTGCCGCAGTTTACAAGCAGATTTTCATTTAAAGATTCCAGCGCCTTCTTCAATTCTCGTAGTCTCCAGCTTTCGCACGGGGCGTTATACACAGAAAAAGAAGGACGATTGGCATGGATAAGAGTCGCAAACTGCTGGGCCAGGTCGTCGACGTGAACAAGAGAAATCGTTTCACTTTCCTGAAACGGTATAGCAATTGCCTTTGTCGTGCTTTCGCCCGCGATGTCAAAAATTTCACTCCGCCATGGGGAGGCCGTATCCACCGCGCCCGGTCCAACTACAATGGGAACTCTCAAAGCAATGAATTCAGTCCCGTAAGCGCGCGAGTAGGCCTCTCCGAGCATTTCGACGTATCTCTTTGTGCTTCCATAGATGTCTTCTGGCGCCGTTACATCTTCCTCGCACGCCTTGTCCGCTGCGTCCCTCGTGCCATAAACGCTGGCCGAACTGGCATATACCACCCGTTGCACCTTGAAGGCTCGGGCGGACTCAAGAATGTTCAAGCTGCCGATAATGTTCACTTGGGTAGCGGCGAGGGGGTTCCGCTCTGACGCGGTCCGCAATAGAGATGCCAGATGAATAACACCACTGATTTTGTGTGAGGCGAAGATTTCATGGATTCTGGCGCCATCCCTGATGTCACACTCATAGCACTGCTCCCCGCGGTTGCGACCTGCAAATTTGCAATCAACGGAAACGACACTGGTTCGCGAGGCGGCGAGTGCCCGCCGGACATGTTGTCCTATAAACCCTTCTCCGCCCGTGACCAGGATGGAAGCGCGTTGCTTTGCGAGCGCGTTCATGGGAGTGTCTCCCGCAGGTGAACCAGTCCGCCGTCACCCAAAAAACTCGCTCCACTAGGAGCGACCAACATCATTGTATGATTTGTATCTTTTCGAAGGGGACGAGAATGTCTTGCTGCCGCTGGTGGTGGTCGAAGTCTTGGCTTCAGCGAAAAACATTTTGGATTAGAGAAAGGTTTTTTGTCTGTAGAAAGTCAGATGGGGTTCCTACGTTGTACGCCGGCGACGCTGGCCGAGGGCGTGCCGGAAATGCTGCTACGACGAAAACCTGGGCTCTCGGGAAAGCTGTTCTGGGCTTTCTGTGTCTTGCCCCGCTGGCGTATTCAATCACCCACCCCCGCGCGGCGGGCCGCGAGCAATCCGGCTCTTCCTCCTCCCTGGAAGTGAGGGCTCACTCTGCTCTATCCACTGTCAACGGCACATTAAAGGTGCCGGGGTTGCAACATACAGTTACCGTCCTGCGAGACCGATGGGGCGTGCCACACATTTATGCCCAGAATGAGCACGACTTGTTTTTCGCCCAAGGCTTTGTGACCGCCCAGGACCGCCTCTTCCAGATGGAATTGTGGAAGCGAGTAGGTCAAGGGCGCTTGGCGGAGGTGCTTGGCCCCGACTATCTGCAGCGCGATATAAATGCCCGCCTGCTGGCCTACCGTGGCTCCATGGCGGACGAATATGCCAGCTACGCTCCCGATGCCAAGCAAATCCTGGAAGCGTTTACTGAGGGCATTAACGCGCAGATTGCCCGCCGCGTGGCGCCG
>DATFDP010000275.1:0-47581 GCA_035252015.1 Terriglobales bacterium | reverse complement strand
GGCGTGGACGGCGCAATTCTGCTCTCCGATGACAATGAAGAAGGACGTTTCTACGAGAGGTGCGTCCACCAGGACGCTCGAGTTGTCCCTGCGACGAGGGTTGCCGTTCCGCTGCTTGAGAGAATGGAGCAGCAAGGTGTTCGTGGATTAGTCGCAACCTCTCGCGGGTCATTGCCAGCTCCGGAGGCAACGAATGTGTTTCAGCCATCGGTTGGCGATGTCGCCTCACTTCTGCTTTTGTCGAAGGGAGCAGCAGAGGTGATGAGGGATACCTGTGGAAATAGTTGGATTGCCGCATGCGAGAAAGAAATTGGGCCGATTTGTCGCAGGGCATCGTGGATTGCTCGAATCTTCCACCATCTACGGCGGATGTGTCACAACGAGGATAAACCGTATCTTGAACACCCATTCGCCTTCATAGATTGGAACAATTTTGAGGTTGACTGGGGTCGTCTACAACCGAAGTTGTTGAGTAACGGTCTGTCACAAACGGCAATAGAAATCGCAGGTGGAATTCAGCCCCTCGATAGCCTACGTGCTGAATTACTGGACTGCGATGGAATGGATGCCGTGCGGATACTTGCCGCGGCAACTAGAATGTATCGTCCGCGAGGTCTGGGTGCGTCCAGGCCTGTCGAAGCTAGTGCTCTGTTTGGCATGCTTCGGGTGGCGTTCGACTTGGGAGAATTCGAACACGATGATGTTTTCTGGCGAATGAGATCTTGGGAACGCCTCAATATTCGATATGCCCTTCTTCGAAACTGGCGGATACTAGACCCGCTTGGCGTGGTGCTGGACCAACGCTATTGGGAACACGACTTGGAGAGCATGCTGAGCATGCTGAAACCAGGCCAATCGATGGCAGTGTTCAAAATGGACCTAGACAATTTCAAAAGCATTAATGACGCGCTCGGGCACGGTGATGGAGACGACGCCCTGCGACTATACTGCGCCATTGTGAAAGAAATCCTGGGAACTGTTGGCGAGGTATACAGACGCGGAGGGGATGAGGTCGTCGTGCTCGCGCCGGGTCTCGCGGAGTTCAGGGCGCGGGAGCTTGCGGAGAAGCTCCGGGGACAAATCGAAGACACATTCCGTTCGTGGGCACAGAAACGCGGTGCACCGGTTGCTCCCACGGCCAGCATCGGGCTCGCCGTTAGGGCGGCCGCGACCAGTAAGGCCGATCTCAGCCGGTTAGCTGATGAAGCCCAGAAGCAGGCGAAACAACAAGGGAAAAACAGAGTTTTCTTTTTAGGCGAACTGGCGTAAAGGGCGTGTTTATAGCCGAAGTTTTCTTTTGTCCCGCCACTTCCGGCATCCGTAGACTTTTAGGTATCCGAAAGCTTTGGCAGATCCTCCGGAACCGTATTTGCGACTGCCGTTTGACCCCGTTTTCCCCCCGCCTGTAAACTCAAAACTTATCCCTGACAGGGCTGCTGCGGTGCTGTGTGGGTGTGCGGCTATGCCCTAAACCTTCAATGCCTCACGAACTGCCCAAGGCGTACGATCCGAGCGCGATTGAGGCGCGCTGGGCCGAGTACTGGGTGCGGGAAAAGCTGTTCAACGTCTCCACGCCGCCGCCGGGCTCGGCGCAGAAGCCGGTGTTCACGCTGCTTCTCCCCCCGCCCAACGTTACCGGCCGCCTGCACATGGGGCACATGCTCAACCAGACGCAGATGGACATCATCGTGCGCTGGCATCGCATGCGCGGCTTTCTCACGCTATGGCTGCCGGGCACCGACCACGCCGGCATCGCCACGCAAATGATGGTGGAGCGCCAGCTGGCCAAAGAAGGCAAAAATCGCCGCGACCTGGGCCGCGAAGCCTTTGTGGAGCGCGTGTGGGAATGGCGGCGGGAGTACGGCGGCGCCATCCTCGATCAGATGAAGCGCCTGGGCGCCTCGGTGGACTGGAGCCGCGAGTACTTCACCATGGACGAAAACCTTTCGCGGGCGGTGCGCGAGGTGTTTGTCCGGCTCTATGAAGAGGGCCTGATCTACCGCGGCAAGTACATCGTGAACTGGTGCCCGCGCTGCGGCACCGCCATCTCCGACCTGGAGGTGAAGCACGAAGAGACGCCGGGCAAGCTCTACGAGATCCGCTACCCGGTGGTGGGCGCGAAGAAGGAATTCATCACCGTGGCCACCACGCGGCCGGAAACCATGCTGGGCGATACGGCGGTGGCGGTCAACGCGGCCGACGAACGCTATAAGCACCTGCACGGCAAGAAGGTGCTGCTGCCCCTGATGGACCGCGAGATTCCCATCATCCTGGACGAGCTGGCCAACCCTGAGTTCGGCACGGGCGCGGTGAAAGTGACGCCGGCGCACGATGCCAACGACTTCCAGGCGGGGCTGCGCCACCAGCTGCCGCAAATTGACGTGATGGACGAGCGCGGCTACATGAACGAGAACGCCGGCGCCTATGCCGGGCTGGAGCGCTTTGAGGCGCGTGAGGCAGTGCTGCGCGATTTGCGTACCCAGGGGCTGCTGGCGGGAGAAAAAGATTACGTGGTGCCCATCGGCAAGTGCGAGCGCTGCGGGACGATTGTGGAGCCGCGGCTTTCGACGCAGTGGTTCATGGCCATGACCAAGACGGGGCGCGACGGCTCACCCAGCCTGGCGCAACGCGCCATTGAGGTGGTGGAGAACGGCAGCGTCCGCTTCACGCCGGAAAACTACCGCCGCATTTTTCTGCAGTGGATGACGAACATCTATGACTGGTGCATTTCGCGCCAGCTGTGGTGGGGGCATCGCATTCCGGCGTGGTACTGCGCCAATCCCAAGTGCCGGGAGATCGTGGTGGCGCCTGAGGCGCCCTCGAAGTGTCCGAAGTGCGGCGGTGGGCGGCTGGAGCAGGATACCGACGTGCTTGATACCTGGTTCTCCTCCGGCCTGCTGCCCTTCACCACACTGGGCTGGCCGGAGAAGACGCGCGATGAGGAGGTGTTCTATCCCACGTCGCTGATGATCACTGGGGGCGACATCCTGTTCTTCTGGGTGGCGCGCATGATCATGTACGGCTGCCACTTTATGCAGGGGCACCGGCAGGACGCGACCGTCAAGCAGGCCAGCGGATGGAGTGAGCGCAAAGATGACAGCGTGCCGTTCCGCGAAGTGTACATTCACGCTCTGGTGCGCGATGCCGAGCGGCAGAAAATGTCGAAGACCAAGGGCAACGTGCTCGACCCTATTCAGGTGATCGAGCAGTACGGCACTGACGCCACACGGTTCACGCTGGCAGCCATGGCTTCGCCCGGCACGGATATTGCGTTCAATCCCAAGCGCACCGAAGGCTATCGAGCGTTTGCCAACAAAATATGGAACGCCGCCCGCTTCATTTTTATGAATGCGGACCGGGCGCAGCAGGCAGGGGTGTGGTCGCTTAAGGACTTCGTCGGGGCAGAGCTTCGCTCCCAGACTGGGGCAGAGCCCCGGCTCCACACAGGAGTTGCAGAATTCCAACCCTTGACTTTGGAAGACCGCTGGATTCTCTCCCGCTTCAACCTGGTAGCCGAGAAAGCCAATAGCGCGCTGGAAACTTACCGCTTTGATGAGGCCGCCAACCGCGTTTACGACTTCTTCTGGGGCGAGTTTTGCGATTGGTACGTGGAGCTGATGAAGCCGCGCCTGGCGGGCGAAAACGGCGACCGCACCGTCGCCCGCGTCGCGTTTGGCAATATCGTGAGGGTATTTGAAGGCGCGCTGCGCCTGCTGCATCCCTTCATGCCCTTTATTACGGAGGAAATCTGGCACGCCATTTACGATGGCAAGCCGCCGGCCAAGTCGATCGCGCTGGTGGAGTATCCGTCGGCCGATCCCGCGCAACGCAACCTGGATGCTGAAACTGAGATGGCGATCCTGCAGGACCTGATTGTCAGCGTGCGCAACCTGCGTGCCGAATTGAAGGTGGAGACGCGCCAGCGTGTGCCCATCCAGGTGCACGCGATTGATGGTGTACGCACCATGATCGAACACAACCGGAGCGCGATCGAGCGTCTGGCTACGGTTGAGAGGGTGGATTTCGTGGAGGCGTCGCTGGCCAAGGCAGGGGGGGCGCGCGCCACCTCGCGTTTTGAGGTGCGCGTGGTCTATGAACAGAAGATCGACAAAGCCGCCGAGAGCGCGCGGCTGCAGAAGGAGCTGGAAGGCGTCGAGCGCGAGATTGAGGGCAAGCGCCGCCAGTTAGGGAATGATGCCTTCCTGCAAAAGGCGCCGGCGCACGTGGTGGAAGGCCTGCGCAAGCGGCTGGCGGAACTGGAAGCGCTGCAGGAGAAGATTCGGCGTGCTTTAGATCATTTAAGCTAATTCTTTTCACCGCCGAGACGCCGAGTTCACCGAGAATTCCAATTCATTTATTATTTCTTCGCGACCTCTGCGTCTCCGCGGTGAAATGGTTTTATGGCAACTGGCCACTGACAACTGCCTTTGGACTGGACTAGCCGACGCATAACCGCCGTCATTCAGAACGCGCTGCTGGAAGACCGGGCGACGCGCGATGCCACCACGTATGCCTGCATTGATCCCAACCAGCGCGCTGCCGCCACCATCGTTTCCAAGCAGGACTGCGTGCTGGCCGGGCTGGGCTGCGCCGGCCGCATTCTGGAAGTGTTTGGCGACCTGGATGGCACCGTCACTTCGCATCCGGAAGTCACCAGCCATCCGGAAATTTTCGACGGCGTGCGCCTGCACCGCGGGCAGGCCATTGCCGTCATTCGGCACAATGCCCGCGTCATTCTTTCCTGCGAACGAGTGATCCTGAACCTGATGCAGCGGCTGAGCGGCATCGCCACGCTCACCCGCAAGTTTGTGGACGCCGTGGCAGGCACCAAGGCGCGCATTCTGGATACGCGCAAGACCATTCCCGGACTGCGGGCGCTGGACAAATACGCGGTGCGCTGCGGCGGCGGCATGAACCACCGGCTGGACCTCTCCGACGGCGTGCTCATCAAGCACAATCACATTGCCCTGGCCGGGGGCATCGCGCCTGCGCTGGAACATGCGCTGCACAACCGCCGGGGGGAACAACCGGTAGAGACAGAGGTGCGTTCCCTTGCTGAACTGGAGGAAGCCCTGCAGCATGGCGCCGAAGCGGTCCTCCTGGACAACATGTCGGTTGAGGAGGTGCGCAAGGCGGTCGAGCGCGTGGCCCGGCACACTCGGCGCATGAATCTGGAGTGCTCCGGCGGCATCACGCTGGAAAACGTGCGCGCCTATGCCGAAACCGGCGTGGACTACATTTCCGTGGGCCAACTCACGCATTCCGCCCCCGCCGTGGACATGAGCCTGAGGGTGGTTCCAGCGTAAGGACCGGTGGTCAGTTGTCTTTGGGCAGTGGTCAGCAAGGACACCTCATGCGGGCGCTCTTGGACGAGCTCAGGGCAGGCTCTCGCCCGCGAAATCAGCTCAACAAATTTCACCTCCGGAAATTCACACGGATGAACGCTGATTCAGAAAAACTCATAATGCGCGTTCTTCCACGGCGAAACCGGCACGAAACTCGGGCAAGCAATATGTTTTAATTTCGGCCGCACCTGTTTGATAATTGCCGCATACCTGCAACCGGCAAAAATCGTAGCTCGAACGCTGCGCCCATGCACCCACCTACCGACGCGCGGCTGAGCCGCATTGTGCGGCTGCTGATGGATCACGCCACCGTAGTCGTCAGCGGAACCAAAATCGCTCAGGAGATCGGCACCACGCGCTCCGAGGTGTGGCGCCTGGTGCAACAGCTGCGCGGGCTGGGAGTGGACATTGCTGGTCACTCCGCCAGCGGGTACCGTTTGCGCAAAGTGCCCGACCTGCTGCTGGGGGAAACTCTGGCCCCGATGCTGCGCGGCACTATTTTCGGCGACCACATCCACCATTACTTCAGAATCGGCTCTACCAACGTTACGGCGATGGAAGCGGCCGCGACGGGCGCACCCGAGGGCAGCGTATTTATGGCCGAGGAGCAGGTGGCGGGACGGGGACGGGGCGCGCACGGCTGGCATTCGGCCCGTTCGCAAGGAATTTATTGTTCCGTGGTGCTGCGCCCGGTGCTAGCACCCGCCGACGTGCTCGTGATCACGCTGGCAATGGGCTTGGCCGCCTGTACTGCGGTGGAACAGTTGCTGGCGCGGCATCCCGCAGGCGAGGAAGAATCGGGCCCGCCTCAAGTTGACCTGCGCTGGCCGAACGACCTGCTGCTGAACGGTAAGAAATTCGTGGGCATTTTGACGGAATTAACCGCCGAAGCCACGTGCGTGCGCCACATGGTGGCAGGGATCGGGATCAATGTGAATCAGCCGAGTTTTCCTACTGAGCTGCGGGACTTGGCGACTTCGCTGCGATTGGAAACTGGCAACTCCTGGTCGCGGGTAGAATTGGCCGCAGCTTTGTTAAAATCACTCGACCGTGAATATCGCGCTTTGGTGAAACCCGGACCGGGGGGGCGCGAGTCGGTGCTCCGCCGCTTCCAGGAGCGCTCGTCCTATGCGCAGGGCCGCCGCGTACGCGTGGAGGAAGACGGCGGCTATGAGGGTGTGACCGCCGGCTTGGACGCGCGTGGCTTCTTGCGGGTAGAAACAACCCGCGGCCTCCGCACCGTGCTTTCCGGCGGCGTGCGGGAAGTGAAATGAGCCGCCTAAGAGTTCAGGGATGAGGTTGACAATCGCGACCCTCAGGGGCTAAAGCCCGGATCTGAACGCGATGTCAGCGGCACGGCTGAAGCCGTGCCCTTCCGAATTCTAAGCTCTGAAGTCAGATAGGGCACAGAAACGCTCTTAACTGTGAACTGGGAACCAGGTACTGCGTACTGGCAACTACGATGCTGCTTGCTCTCGATGTCGGCAACACCAATACAGTGCTGGGCGTGTTTGCCCGCAGCGAAAGCCCGAATGGCGAAGCGGCCAAGTATGAACGCCTGGTCGCCCACTGGCGCGTAGCCACTAACTGGACGCAGACGGTGGATGAATACGGCGTGCTCTTCCGCAACCTTTTTGCCGCGGCCGATGTCGAGCCCAACTCCATCCAGGGCATCGTAATCGCCTCTGTGGTGCCTTCTATGGACACCACGCTGCGCGAGGTCAGCGAGAAGTATTTCCGGACCAAGCCATTGTTTCTGGAGCCGGGCGTGCGCACAGGCATGCCAGTTCAGTATGAAAATCCCGCCGAGGTTGGTGCCGACAGGATCGCCAATGGCGTGGCCGCGCTGGAGAAGTACGGCGGCCCGTGCGTGGTGGTAGATTTCGGCACGGCTACCACCTTTGACGCGGTCTCCGCCAGGGGTGAGTACATGGGCGGCGTAATCTGTCCGGGCATCGGCATATCAGCCGAAGCGCTGTTCTCACGCACGGCCCGCCTGCCCCGCATTGATATTCGCAAACCGGAACGCGTTATCGGCACCAATACCGTCGGAAGCATCCAGTCCGGCTTGTATTACGGCTACCTCGCGCTGGTGGATGGCATCATCGAACTGCTGCTGAAGGAAATGGGCAGCGAGACCAAGGTGGTGGCCACCGGCGGCCTGGCCGGCCTGTTTGGCACCGGCTCCAGGTACATCAGTGAGGTGGATGATCTGCTGACGCTGGAGGGCCTGCGTATTATCTGGGAGCGAAATCAGGCCGCCCGCAAGGCGGCGGGCAAATCCGCCGGCGCCCCCGGCAAGCCTCGCCGTTGAGACCTGCGGAAGATCTCGTGGAAAACTACTTCAACTATTTCACCGAGATCGAAGAGCACTTCCATCGCCGCCGCGGGTCCACGCTGCTGCTCTCCACCCTGGACTGGGCGCTGATCGAAACCTGGAAGGATGCTGGCATCCCCCTAGAAGCGGTACTGCGTGGGATTGATGCGACGTTTGACCGCTATGAAGAGCGGCCCGCGCGCCCCCGCAAGATCAACGGCTTGGCCTACTGCTCGCAGGAAGTGCTGGCGGCCGCGGAAGAGATGAAGGAGGCGGCGGTGGGCGCGCGCCGCGAACCGAAGGAGGCAGCAGGGCTGGAGGCAGGCGAGGTCAGTGCATTCTTGCGCCGAAACGCCGTCATACTTGAACAGCTTGTGAAAGGCCGGATGGAACGCCGGCCTGACAGCCAACGGGACGCCTGCGCTACAAAGCAGTTGCCAACTCCAGCGCTGCCTGTGGTGGAAAATACCGCAAAGGCTCTGCGCGACCTGGCCGAGAGCACCGCAACAATGCGGCCTCCTCTGGAGGACTTGGAACGCCGGCTCACAGTTATGGAGGAAAAGATTTTTGCCGTGTTGCTGGCGGCTACGCCCGACGAAGAACTTGTTGCCGTGCGCGCGCAGGCCGACCGCGAGCTCGCTCCCTATCGGCGCAAAATGCCGGCCGCGCAAATCGAGCAGTTGCACAAGCAGTTCGTGCACAAGCGGCTGATGGAGGAAACCGGCGTGCCGCGGCTAAGCTTATTTTACATGTGAAATCATTACGCCTGTCATGTTGAGCGAGGGCGCAGGCCCGAATCGAAGCACCCCCACGAGGATCCGGCAGCGCCAGATGCCTAAGGGAGTTCGTGCCTAAGTACTGAAGCAGGAATATGGGTGTCCTTCGACTCCGCTCAGGATGACGGGAGGAGAGGATTTCCATCGTCAAGACCAATCGTCAATCATCAATCTTCAATCGTCAATTGCGAGGCCCAGCACAATTACAATCGTTTCTTGGACTTGACCATTGAAAAGCTGGTGTATGGCGGCGACGGTCTGGCGCGCCTGGCGGCGGACGAGCACGGACGGCGCAAAACCGTCTTCGTTCCGTTTGTGCTCGAGAACGAACAGGTAGACGTCGCCCTGGTGCAGCAGAAATCGGAATTTGCCCGTGCCCGCTTGCGCCGCGTACTTCAACCGTCCCCAGCTCGGGTCGAGCCGAGCTGTCCTTATTTCTTGCGCTGTGGCGGATGCCACTATCAGCAGGGCAGCTATGAACACCAGATCGAGATCAAGGCTGCCATTCTGAAGGAAACGTTGTCCCGCATTGCCAAGCTGCAGCTCGCAACCGAGTTGCAAGTGCATCCTTCGCCCCCTTGGAATTACCGCAATCGTGCCCGGATGCGTTTGGGCAGTGCGCCTTTCGCCCTGGGCTACTACCGTTTTGGCTCACATTCGCTATTGCCGGTGGAGGACTGCCCCATCAGCTCGCCGCTAATTAACCGCGCGATACGAAAGCTATGGGAACTGGGCCGTGCCGGCAAAGTTCCTGAGGCGATCGCCGAGATCGAGTTCTTTGGTAACGCCGAGGACGCGCAACTCCTTCTGCAACTGTACGTGCCGGGGAGCGGGCCTCGCGCTCCCTTGAAAGAGTTCTCAGCGGCGCTAATCAAAATCCTGCCGGAGATCGCGGGCTTAGCCTCTTTTCGTGTAGAACCTGTGGTTCACGGGCCGGTTTCCGAAGCGCTGCCGAAAATCGTTCAAGGCGCAGGAGAGCTCACATATCACACTGCGCACCATGATTACCGCGTCAGCACGGGCGCATTTTTTCAGGTCAACCGCTATATGACAGATGAGCTGGTCAGACTTGTCACCGCCGACCGGAGGGGGGCTACCGCGCTCGACCTTTACGCCGGCGTAGGCCTGTTTGCCGTGCCTCTGGCATGCAGCTTCGAACGCGTAATTGCGGTTGAGTCGTCACAGATTTCTTATTCCGACCTGCAGTACAATGCGCTCGGAAACGTCCAGGCTGTGCATGCCACCACCGAGCAGCACCTGCAGAGCTTCCGCGACACTCCCGACCTGGTGGTGGTGGATCCGCCCCGCGGCGGGCTGGGCGAAGCCGTCGCGCAGTCCCTGGGGCGGCTGCAGGCGCCGCGTCTTACTTACGTCTCCTGCGATCCCGCCACCTTGGCGCGCGACTTGCGCGTCCTCTCTGCCGCCGGCTATGCCATCGAGCAGGCGCACCTGGTGGATTTATTTCCGCAAACTTTCCACCTGGAAAGCGTGCTGCAGTTGGTGAAGCAGTAGTCGGCAGTCAGGAGTCAGGAGTCAGTGAGTGCTGCGTCGCAACCACGTCCTCTCCGCATCGCTGCGGTGATGACCGGTTCTCCGGCTCTGGTTCCCACCACGCCTCCAATCCCGGTTCGGGCGCAACTGGCGCCGCGGCAGCCGCTGCTCTATGCGGTCCTGAGTTTCTCTGCCGGCATCTGGCTGGGCACGCGCATCTGGCGCCCGCCCTTGTGGTGGGCGCTGGCGCTCCTGGTTTTTGTCGTGGCGGGCGCAATGCTGCTTCTGCGACGACCGCGTTGGGCGACGACGCTGGTCTGTGGCGCACTGACGCTGTTGGGAGCGTTTGTCATCCAGGCGCGCGGCCCAGTCACAGTCAATTACGAAATCCTGCGCTTTGCCGATAGCAGCCAGGTAAGGCTCACGGCACATGTCATTACCGACGGCCTGCGGCGCGAAGGCGGTTTTGGCGCGGAGCGTCAAGTGGTGGAGGTTGAGACAGAGAAGGTCGGAACAGAAGTCTCCGGCGAGAATGTCCAAGCCGGCCTTCGCCTGACAATTTATTCGCCTCCGAAGAGCGGAGACGATGCCAAGGCAGCCGCACCTATGCCTCTCTATACATACGGACAGCGCCTGCGCCTGACCGCCAAGCTGCGCCCGCCCCGTAATTTCGGCAATCCGGGCAGCTTCGACTACCGCGGCTATTTGACGCAGCGTGGCATCGCTGCCCTAGGCTCCGCCAACCAAGCAGATATCCAGGTGTTGCCCGGCTTCGTTGGTAGTCGGTCTGCGGATTGGCGCAACCGGCTGCGGCGCAGCGTGCTGGCTCAAATTCACGCTCTGTGGCCGGCGCAGCAAGCTGCCCTCATGGACGCCATGGTCATTGGCGAGGATGCATTTATTAACCGGGACACGCGGGTGAATTTCCAGCGCTCCGGTACCTACCACGTGCTGGTGGTCTCGGGCATGAATCTCGGGATTCTCGCGTTCGTAGTCTTCTGGGTGCTGCGTCGGCTCCGCATTGGCGACTTCTGGGCCAGCCTGGCCACCGCCCTGCTGGGTTTTGGCTACGCCTACTTGTGCGATTGGGGATCTCCCATCGTACGCTCGGCGCTCATGCTGCTGTTCTACCTGGTGACCCGTCTGCTCTACCGCGACCGCGCGCCGGTGAATGCGGTGGCCGGCGCCGCTCTCGGCATCCTCATCCTGGAGCCACGCGCTCTGCTTGACCCCAGTTTTCAGCTGACTTTTCTGTCAGTACTGGCCATCGCTGGAATCGGAGTCCCGATCATTGAACGAACCTCGCAGCCTTACCGCCGGGCCCTGCTAAGGCTGGATGCCATCGCTTACGACTTCTCCTTCGCTCCCCGGCTGGCGCAGTTCCGCCTCGACCTGCGCATAATTGCCGGCCGCCTGCGCCGGTTCGTTGGTGTGCGTGCCGCCTACTTATCGATAGGAGGCGGCCTGAGATTCCTGTTGGGCGTTTACGAGGTCATGCTCATCTCCGCCCTGATGCAAGTCTCGCTGGCGCTACCCATGGCCTGGTACTTCCACCGGGCGACAACGTTGGCTTTGCCGGCAAATGCGCTGATCATTCCTCTGACCGAAATATTGATGCCCGCAGCCACCCTCGCCGTCGCCTTGGCTTACATTTCCTTGAGCCTGGCCAAATTGCCGGCGCTGATCGCTGGCCTGGCGCTGCAGGGCATAACGGGAACTATTCATCTGGTCGGCCGTCTGCGACTGGCTGACCTGCGCGTGGCCACGCCCAGCCTGGAGGTCGCAGTGGCTGCCGCTCTGGCGTTGGCACTGGCCCTGGCCACTGTCGGGCGGCGGCGATGGTTGGCGATAACCGGCCTCTGTGCCCTGCTGGTGAGCGCTCTTTGGATATCGATCATTCCGCCGCATCCGAGGGTACGTCGCGGCGCCATGGAGGTGACCGCCATTGATGTGGGCCAGGGCGATTCCACATTGCTCGTGTCTCCAGAAGGCAAATTTCTGCTGATTGATGCCGGCGGGCCCTTCGGTCCCTGGCGCTCGGAATTCGATTATGGCGAAGACGTCATTTCGCCCTACCTCTGGTGGCGCGGCATTGCCCGCCTGGATGCGGTGGCTCTCACACACGGCCACAGTGATCACCTGGGCGGTCTGCCCAGCGTGCTAACGAATTTTCGGCCACGCGAATTGTGGCTGGGGCCTAACCCGCCGACGCGAGCCCTGGAACATGTTGCAAAGATTGCGCGTCAGCAGAAGGTGAACATTGTGGAACGTCGCGGCGATGACGAATTCCGCTTCGGCGGCCTGCAGGTTAGCGTGCTTTCGCCGCCCCGGGACTGGCGGCCTGCCGCCGAACCGCGCAACAATGACTCACTGGTCTTGAGGTTTGCCTACGGAAGCACAGCGTTTCTGCTGGAAGGGGATGCGGAGAAGAACATGGAACTTGGTATCGCGGCCCAGCGCCCGCGAGCCGGCTTGCTTAAAGTGGCGCACAATGGCAGCGCTTCCTCCACCTCGCCCCCGCTCCTGGCTGCCGTGAAGCCGCAATTTGCCCTAATCTCGGTGGGGGCTCGCAATCCCTTTCACCATCCCCGCGCCGAGGTCCTGGACCGGTTGCAAACGCGTCATATTGCGACCTATCGCACCGATCAGAGCGGCGCCGTCACTTTTTATCTGGACGGTGAAAAGGTCATTCCGGCGCCGTTTCCTCGCTGAGTTGCTCGTTTTCTGAAGCAGGCTCCTCCTGCCGGTAGGCCTCGATCAGTTCCTTCGCCGCATCTGCCTGCTCCTCCCGTACCAGGATGGCGACTCCGCCCACGGGAAACAGGTCCTGCTCCAGGTCCACGGGCTGGGTGAGGCTTTCGATGCCATTGGATTCGAGCAGGCCTCGCACCACCAGCGCTTCGCTTTCCTGTTCGGCATCGAACACTCTCACCAGTCGTTCTTTGGGATTCGGGTTTTCCGGCATGGCTCCTCCCCTCATTTCGACCGCAAGACCCCAGATGCTATCATCCGATCATACCCCCGAAGGTGGTACGGGAGCTGTAGTCCGCGGGCAGGTCGTCTCGGATCTGGCAGCTCACCTCGAATTTTGTGCGAGGCGAACTTATGCACCGCCATCTCTCTTTGTCCCTGGCTGCATTATTCACCGCCATTCTGATCCTGACCGCATGCTCCAGCAGTTCCCAACCGGGGCCGCTGGGCCGCGCCTACGCCTCGCTGCGCAACCGCTTTTCCAGCGGCCAAAGTGAGTTGCAAAAGACATTTGATGCCAAAAAGGCGGCCCGTAGCTGGCGTAGCGTGACCATGCTCCGGATGCACCCCGGCCGCGCCCTGGAGACCACGATTGAGGTTTCCTGCCCCGACCGCGAGCACATCACGACCACGCTGGGCGATATCCGCTACGAATCCATTCGCGTCGGCAACCAGGCTTGGATTCGCAGCAACGACGGGGAATGGAAGGAGCAGCCGATCACCTCCGACGCGTATCCCTGCGGCAGCAATCCGGGCGCGCCCGCCCCCTGGGCCATGATGAATGAAGGCCGCGACCCGGTCTCGGTGGTCGCCACCATGGCTGCCAAGATGAACGCGCAAGTGGGCCGGGGCGACGTCGCCAACCTGGGCGATGCCTCCTGCCAGCGATGGCTCGTCAGCTTTCAACATCCCGGCAGCGGCAGCCGGGGACTGAATTACACTATCTGCATCGGCACCAGTGATTATCTGCCGCGCGAGGTAGTGATGGGAAGCGGCGGCCTGGCCACTACGTACTCCGACTGGAATAAGCCCATGCAAATTGATGCGCCCGCGGCCTCGGCGCAATCCACCAAAGCTTCATCCGCACACTGAAACTCCAATTTTGTAGCGCCCGGCGCCCCCGCCGGCTGTCCTGAGGCCGTCACGGCCTCAGCGAGAAGCATCAGAGCTCGGATTCGTAGCACGGGTGAGTCCGTCAACGCTTCAGCTATCAACTGACGGTTTCATGCACCTTCGTAATCTGCCGTTCATCCCGCTATTCCTTTTCCTTTGACCGACTTACACCATGGTCGCAGAAACGCAACACACCTGCGCTGGAAAACATCCAAATGCTGGTAGAATCCGCTCCCAGAATGCCTTTTGGGATGTGGTTCTTCGCTGGGGAGTGACATGGATAACGAGGGGCGCGAGTCCGGGAACAAACAGGCTGAGCCAAGCAATCAAGACGAGGACGAAAACCGAAAAATTCGCCGCCTGCAGATCATGATGCACATGGTTATGTCGGTGATCAGCCAGGATACCGACCTAACCATCGAAGAAGCTTCCGAACTGGTGGCCAACAGCAAGCGCGCGGCCCTGGCCATGTTTCCGGACAAGGAATTCGCCTACGACATCATCTACAAGCCTCGCCTGCAGCGACTGATGAACGAACGCTTCCGGCTGCAATAATGACGATTGTCGATTGATGACCAGCAAATGTTCAATTCGCCATTCGTAGTTCATTTCTCATTCTTTACGGCCGCAATCGTCGATCGCAAATCTTCAATCGTCAATTGCTCCTCTCCACCCGCGCCAGACGCACATTGAGCGTGCCCCATCTGACCTTGGCTTTGAATTGAATGGGGATGCGCTGGGCGTCGTCGCTGTACCACACCCACACTCGGCCCTTGTTCTTGAGCGGCCCACCGGTGGCGATGGCGCGCACGCGCAAGGTAGGAAACACGCCGGCTGGCGTTTTTACCTGCTCGCGTCCCTCCACGATGGCCGTAATCTCGCCCGTAGCACCGCCATCATTAAGAGGAAACACGAAATTCTGCCCGGGCGCCAGCGGCAAGGAGCCCACGTAGTAAAACCCCGACATCACATCGGTGACGCATGCGGGAATGGGGTGCTCCAGGTGCTTCACGGCGCCGGTCTTCAGGTCCTTTTCCTGCAGCAGGCTCTTGCCGTGGGCATAGTCGAAGTGAACTTCGCTTTCGCGCCGCCGCGAGCCCTCCTGGGTACTCTTGGAGACAGCAAGCGAACAGAAATTCCGGGGATTGATAGTGGTGCGGAATTTATCGTGGACCGCGAACAGCAGGTTTACGAAGCCGTAGGTATCGGCTGTCATAACTGCGTGCTGCCCCTCCGGCGAAGATTGCATGCTTAAGGTGGCGGTGCCCGCGCTCAGCAGGTGCCAGTCGGCATTGTAAAAATACGTCTCATGGGCGGGGAAGCGGTAACGCTGCGAGGGCGGCAGGATGCGCGCCGCCGGCGAAATATCGAGCACGGTCTTTACATCGGCGGCCGGTCGTGGATTGTTGGTCGAGCCCGCGAAAACCGAAGCCAATCCCGTCAACGTCAGGGCGATAGCAGCCCAAAGGGCAGTGGCACAGGCGAATTGGATTGGCCGGCACATGGCTAACGGAACCACACCATCTTGACTGCGAGGGCGGCCATCATGACGAGGGCGCCCAGCAGAGCGTTGTATTCGCGGTGCTTCCAGTATAACTGGCTGGAAAACCTGCCATGACGCTCTTCGGCAGACGCCCACCGCGGTACAAAGCGCGGCACATGCCGCGCATACTCCGCAAATTCCGGGAAACGCAAGCGCAGAAAGCGTTCTTCCGCCAGCACCACCGGCAGATAAACAGCGGCAAAGAGCGCCACAATTGTTATGGCCACCCACAAACTGCGCGCCGCGACCGCGAATCCTGCCGCCAGCACCAGGGAGCCAAGATATAGGGGGTTGCGGGTACAAGCATACGGGCCGGTGGTAGTGAGGCAGGTGTTCTTCTGGACGTGTCCGGAAGCCAGCGCGCGCAAACCGAGTCCAGGGATGCAGATGGCCGTCCCCACCAGCAAGGACTCACGGCTTGGCTGCGCCAGCCACACGTAAAAAATCGCGAAAACAAAACCCAGAGGCACGCGGATGCGGCGAGCGATGTCTCCCCAGCTACGCAAGCCCGCTCCCCAGCAGTTCCCGCGCGGCATCGAGCACATTTTCAGCGGCAATGGCCATCAGTCCGGGATCCGTGCGCTTGCGACTGGAACGTGCGGCGGCACGCTCGGCGGTATGGGTGGCGAAACTCAGAGGACTGCGCAGAACGATGCTGCGGGTGCCGAAGGGCCCGTTGCGTGCCGGGCTGGTAGGACCGAAGAGTGCGACCACGGGCACGCGTAATGCGGCCGCCAGGTGCATGGGGCCGGTATCGCCGCCAATGAAAAGTTGGGCTCGCCGGGTGAAGGCGATCAACTGGCCGACCGAGCAGGAAAGCGCAGTAGCTGCGCCGCTGCTGGCCGCTTCCACCGCCTGCGCCAGTCTCTCCTCGCCGGGACCAACGTTTATGAGGCTGCGCAGGCCTAAGACTCGCAATCCCTGAGCTACTTCGCCGTAGCGCTCCGCCGGCCACTGCTTCCCTTCCCAGCCAGCACCAGGATTGAGGATGGCGAACTGCCGCTCTCCCAGTCGGGGCAATTGCCGCTCACAATACTCTTCCGCCGCGGGATCCAAGGGAAACTCTATCTCGGGAACCTCCGCCGACACGCCACTGATGGCGGCAGCCAAGGCAGAGTTCTGCTCGACGACATGCGTGCCGCCAGCCTCCACGCTGTAGGTATAGAAGACACCGGCCGCATGCTCACGCGGGCGCTCAAACCCGATGAACGCCTCAGCGCCCGTACAGCGCGCCATGAGCGCCGTGCGCACCGTGCCCTGAAAATCCACGGCCAAATCGTAGCGGTCAGCGCGCACTTCATCCCAGGCGCCCCGCGCTTCCCGCCACGTCCGGCGGGAAAATGGAGCCGAACGCCATGCCAGCGTATTCAACCCATGCACCGCGTCCAACAAGGGCCGGCCCGGACAACGCGGTCCCACGCGCGGCGTGTCCGGCGCGCACAGCAACTCCGCCCAGTGTTCTTCGATCATCCAGCCCAGAGTGGCGGCAGGAAAAGCGCGGTGCAGCAGAGTGGCGGCTGGAAGAGCGTGAATGACGTCGCCCATGGAGCCCAGGCGCACGATGAGCAAGCGTTCCACGTCCTGCGCCATCTCCAGCACCTCCGTCTGGTGCCGGCGTATCACGACGCCTTGTTCTGCCTCCGAAATAGTGGCCAGATGCATCTCACTTCTTCATGGCACGCAGCATTTCGCTGCTGGAATGGTCCTTGGGATCACCCACAATTTCTACCCGGCCCCCACACTCCCGTACTACGTCGCCTTCGGGCACGCTCTCGGCGGTGTAATCGGTCCCCTTGGCCTGAACATCAGGGCGAATTTCGCGCACCAGGGCGCGCACGTCGGGCTCGGAGAAGACCACCACCGCATCCACATCTTCGAGCGCGGCAATAATTTCGGAACGTTCCTGCTCCGGCATAAGCGGGCGCCCCTCGCCTTTGAGCCGGCGGGCGCTGCGGTCGGAGTTAATCGCCACGACCAGGCGGCCGCCGAGACTCTTGGCAGCGTGCAGGTAGCGGATGTGGCCCACATGCAACAGATCAAAGCAACCATTGGCCAGCACCACGGTTTCGCCCTTGTGCCGCCATTCCGCCACGCGCTGCTGCAGCGCCTGCCGGTTCAAAATCTTTTTGGAGGGCACACTCAATGTTATCGAATACTTGCGCTCAATGGGGCCGGACGGCGGGCGGGACATGCTGCACGGCGTCGAGCAGTTCCTGTCGGGTCACGGTAGCCGTGCCCCGCTTCATCACGACGATGCCGCCGGCGTAGTTGGCCAGCTGAGCCGCCGCTTGCGGATCGGCGCCGGCGGCCAGCGCCGCGGTAAAGGTAGCAATCACGGTATCGCCCGCACCGGTCACATCGGTGACCTGATCGCTGCCGTAAATAGGGATGTCCACCGGCTTCTGCTTGCGGGCGAGGGCTACCATGCCGTCGCGGCCGCGGGTGATCACCAGTGACTGCAGTTTCATCTTCTTCATGATCTGCTCGCCGGCCGAGAGCAACTTCCCCCAGTCGTTGCCAACCTTGAAGCGCAGCAACTCTTCCACCTCCGGTTCGTTGGGCGTGGCTGCGGTCACGCCTGCATAGTCCAGCATGCGATAGCGCGAATCCAGGGTGATGGGAATGCCGTTCCAGCCGCCGGAGCGGATGGAATCGAGAATCTCCGGTGTAGCCGCGCCATAGCCATAGTCGGAAATGAGCAGCGCGTCGGAGGCCTTAGCGTACTGCTTGGCGGCCAGAATCAGCTCGCGCATCACGTGCTGGCTGGGCTCGCTCTCGGGTTCGCGGTCAATCCGGACCACCTGCTGCCGCGCCGAGTGCGTCATACCGGCCAGAATGCGCGTTTTCGTCACCGTAGCATAGCCTTTCTCCCGGATCAGCCCACTGGCGGGAATGCGCTTCTGGCGAAAGCGCTTCAGCAGCAGCTTGCCCGTTTCATCCTCGCCGACGACGCCCACAGGCAGCACAGTCACACCCAGATCGGCCAAGTTATAGACCGCATTGGCGCCGCCTCCCGGCACCACATCGCGCTCACGGTGCTTGAGGATGAGCACCGGCGCTTCACGCGAGACCCGGGAGATCTCGCCGTAGACGAATTCGTCGGCCACCATGTCGCCCAGCACGGTAACGGTGACCTGGGGAAAAGCCTCAACGATTTTGCGCAGCCGCTCGGTCTCGCTGGCAGGCCTGGTCATAAGAGGTGAAAGCGCATTCTCTCATACCAGCGCAGGGTGAAAGGCTGGTTATGTGGTTGATTCTGCTTGTTCGGGCGCGAGTGCCGGAATTCGCGAGTGCAGGCGGCTGCTAGCGCAAGATGGCCAGCATCAAGGCCGCCAAGCTGCCGATAATGCCGACGCCAGACGAAAAGAGGAGCAGGATAATTAGAAACTGCAGCGTCCGTATGCGATTTGTGATGACCCAGTCTTCGGGATGGGGTGGGTAAGGCGAACGGTGCAGGCGGCAGATGAAATGATGCAAGCGCTTACGGCGATCGAACAAGAGTCCGCCCAGAAACCACGTGGCTGACCCGAACAGCGACAGCATTAGGGCCTCAGCAACCAGGTACATAACCGGCTCACTTCGCCGACGCCGACAGAGCCGCTTGCCCCTCGGCGCGAGGGCCGCGGCGCAGCTTCTTTTCCAGGCGTTCTACCTCGGCATCTACCGTCGGCAGCAGTTCGGCGATGGTCTGGCGGTAGCCGCCGCAAAAATTGCGGTAGATCGCCTGCGGCGTGTAGATGACGCCCCAGGGAATCCCCCACCAGCCGAACAGGGCAGAAATCAGGGTGTAGACAATTGCAGTGGTCTGGCTCTTATCGCTGCCCAACACCAGTCGAGGCGAGCGGAAGCGTGTGGTGAAAACAAGAAGCGAAATGCAAGCCTGGTATTGGGTGACTACTGTCCGCGGCGTTATTTTTTTGCTCTCATAGTAGGACCAGCCTTGCTGGATCATCTGCCGGTTAGTCTGTAACCAGTGAAGAAAATCCAGCGCCTTCTGTTGCTCTTTGGCGAGCAGGTAAATGACGCCGCCGAGAATGCCGCTAAGCCCCAGCAGGAGGCCACCATCCGCAAAATGCCCCAGGAAAATGTGGACAATCCCCGCGATTACCAGGATGACAAACAGGCCAACTGCCATACACGCCTCCAAGCTTTGGGGGAACGCTACGTGGGCGGGCGTAACCGGTCAACAGTACCGAGGTAATGTGAGCCAAATCACGCGACGGGGCTTTTTAAGCCAAATCTCTACGTTCTCTGCATTTAAGGTTTGGAGGTTCTTGAGGTTAGAATGACTTGATCATGAAGATTGCCCTGGGCTCTGACCACGCCGGATTCGAACTGAAGGAGAACGTAAAACGCCTGCTCGCGGCCCAGGGCATTCAGATAGACGACCGGGGCACGCACTCTCCCGAGTCGGTGGACTATCCCGACTTCGCCCGCGCCGTGGGCGAGGAGGTCGTCCGTGGCCATGCCGATTTCGGTATTCTGGTTTGTGGCACCGGCATCGGTATGTCCATGAGTGCCAATAAAATAGCTGGCATCCGAGCCGCCAAGGCGGATACGGAATATGAGGCCGAAATGGCCCGCGCCCACAATGACGCAAACGTGCTCTGCCTGGGTGCCCGCGTCAGCGATGCCGCCAGCGCGGAAAGGCTAGTGCGCAAGTTCCTGGAAACCGGTTTCGAAGGAGGCCGCCACCAGCGTCGAGTGGATAAGATTATGGCCATCGAGCGTGAAGAAAATTCATTAGCCACGGATTAGAACGAATTGATAAGTGAAGATTGAAGAATGATGATTTGGTTTTGGCTAGGAGCTAGACGCTAGTAGCTATTTAGCTCATAGCCGCGATCGATACCCGAGAACCCCCTTATGAACCACTCCATGACCCGCCCCCTCTACGAAGTTGACGCGGAAGTAGCCGCTGCAATTGACAATGAAGTTCGCCGCCAGCATGAAGGCCTGGAATTGATCGCCTCGGAAAACTTTGTCAGCGAAGCCGTGCTCGAAGCCATGGGCTCGGTGTTCACCAACAAGTACGCCGAAGGTTATCCGGGCAAGCGCTACTACGGCGGCTGTGAGTTTGTGGACGTGGTGGAGAACCTCGCCCGCGAGCGCGCCAAGCAGCTCTTTGGCGCCGAGCACGCTAATGTGCAGCCCCATTCCGGGTCGTCCGCCAACATGGAGGCCTATGGCGCGGTGCTGCAACCCGGCGACACCATTCTGGGCCTGAACCTGGCTCATGGCGGTCACCTTACCCACGGGCATCACCTGAATTTTTCCGGCAAGACTTACAAGATCGTTCCCTATGGAGTGACGCGCGAAAGCGAGACCATTGATTACAACGAACTTGAAAAGCTGGCCGAGCGCGAGCATCCCAAGCTGATCATTGGCGGCGGCAGCGCTTATCCGCGCGTCATTGACTTCGCCCGTATGAGACAGATTGCCGACAAAGTCGGAGCTCTCTACCTTGTAGACATGGCGCACTTTGCCGGCCTGGTCGCCGGCGGCGTGCATCCCTCGCCCGTGCCCCACGCCCAGATTGTCACCACCACCACGCACAAAACCCTGCGCGGGCCGCGCGCGGGCATGATTCTGTGCAAGCAGGAGTATGCCGCCGCCATCGATAAGACGGTTTTCCCCGGAGACCAGGGAGGGCCCCTGGTTCACATTGTGGCGGCCAAGGCTGTTTGTCTGAAAGAGGCCATGCAACCGGAGTTCAAGGGCTATGCGCGGCAAATCGTCGCTAACGCCAAAACCCTGGCCGAGGTTCTGCGCAACGAAGGCTTTCGCCTGATTTCCGGCGGCACTGACACCCACCTTATGCTGATAGATGTGTTTGCTAAGGGCATGCTGGGCAGCGAGGCGGAAAAAGCGCTGGGCGAGGCTGGCATCACTGTCAACAAGAACGCCATTCCCTTCGATACCAACCCGCCGCTCAAGCCCAGCGGCATTCGCATCGGCACTCCGGCCCTTACCACCCGCGGTATGAAGGAAAAGGAGATGCGCCAGGTGGGCCGCTGGATTGCGGAAGCCCTCTACCATCGCAGTGAACCCGAGGTGCTGAAGCGCATTCGCAAAGAGGTGTTCGACCTGGCGGAGGCGTTCCCGCTCTACGCCGAGCGTCGCGCCCGCGCTCACGCCGAAGCGCGCGTTTAGCTATGGATTCTGACGGATCAACACCTATCAGTCAGTATTCAGCACCGTGACAACTCGGTGTGAATCTGTGGCACCTTGGCTTTAGGACTATACTTTCCTCCGTGAAGATCGCCATAGATATCCGGCGCATTGGCGATTTTGGCGTGGGCACCTACATACGCAACGTGCTGCGCGCCCTGGGCCGTCTGGATCAGGAGAACACCTACATCCTGATCGGCCCGCCGGAAAAATTCCGCGATATTGACCCTCTGCCGCGCAATTTTGAAGGTGTAGCACTCACCGCGCCCGAAGCCTCACTCGCGGGCGTCCTGGGTTTCCGCCGCATCCTGCGCCATGAGCGCTGCCAATTGGTGCACATTCCCCATCTTTCCTGGCTGCCGCAGTCGCTTGCCTGTCCCTGCATAATCACCGTGCACGACGTGCTGGAGCACATGTATCGCCAGCGCGAGCACTCGGGGATTCGGCGCGCGGCCCACTTTCACCTGACCCGGCGGGTGCTGCAGCGCGCCGCCCGCATCTTCGCGGTTTCCGATTTCACCAAAAAAGATGTAGAAGCGCTCTTCCGCATCCCTCCGGAAAAAATCGAAGTCATTTATAACGCCATTGACGAGCGCTTCCGCTTGGGCCACGCCACCGACGCGGACCGCCAGTTCATAGCTGAGCGGTATCAGGTGAGCTACCCTTTTATTCTTTATGCCGGCCGCATCAGCCCACACAAGAACGTGGAACGCATCATTGAAGCTTTCTCAGCCCTCAAGGCCGCGCTGGACAAGGAAGGCAAGTTCCCGGACCTGAAACTGATCATCATCGGCGACGAACCCTCTCGCCAACCGGAATTGCGCCGCACCGTGGTGCGCAGCGCAGTGCAGAACGATGTGCGCTTTCTTGGCTTCGTGCCCATCGAGGTGCTGCGCATCTTTTACGACTCAGCAAAAATTTTCGTCTTTCCCTCGCTCTACGAAGGCTTCGGCCTGCCGCCGCTGGAAGCCATGGCGCACGGCACGCCCGTAGTAACTTCCAACACGACCTCCCTGCCCGAGGTGGTGGGCAATGCAGCCGTGCTGGTGAATCCCGAAAACCTTTTTGAGATCATGCGGGCTCTGCACCGCGTGCTACTCGACCAACCTCTGCGCGACAAGATGAAGCAGCGCGGATACGAGCAGGCAGCGCGCTTCTCCTGGGAGGCGAGCGCCCGCCGCATTCTGCAGGCCTACCGCGAGGTGCTGGGCGAGAAGCGTCCAGCGCAGCCACCCTCGCCTGCGGAAGAAGCCACAGTTAGCACCCCGCAGAAGCCCTCGTGTTAGGTCCCTATTGCCACAGCGGAACCAGTCGTGCCCTTCGACCCACCCGTTATTGGGCTTAATTAGACTTGCTTTCAGCTACTTACAAATTCTGCTCTGCTTTTGCCCCTTGGCCCTCCGCTGGCCCTCAACTTGCTTCTAACTACGAGTGGGATGATCAGTAGAACTCAGGTGGGGTGATTTGTGCATCGCGAAATGGTAACCGCGTTCCTGATCTCGGCAGTGGCGGCCATTCCGGCCGTGGCACAAGCCCAGCATCCACGCCCGCAGCAGGTTCCCGCGAACGTCAGCACCCAGCGGCAAGTTACTGATTTGCAAAGCGTTGTTGTCGGTCTGGAGAGGGCGCAGGCGGAAAACCGGCAGAATTACCGGGCCTATACTCTGGTGCGGGACTACAAGATGTTCAGCGGAAGCGACCGCCAGCCTAAATCCAATGTTGTTGCCGAAATCAGCTTTGTACCTCCCAACCGGAAAACTTTTACCATTGACCGAGTAATCGGTGCCTCCCGGGGTGAGAAGGTAGTGCGCAAGATCCTGGAGCATGAAGTCAAAACAACTGCTGAGAACCAGGGCGCTAGTGTTCTCAATCGCGAGAATTACGATTTTGTCTTCCTGGGCATGGCCAGTGTAGATGGCCACGCTTGCTACTTGCTGCAGCTTCAACCCAAGCACAAGCGGGAGGACCTGGTTCGTGGGCGTGGTTGGATTGATGCGGAAACTTACCTTCCACGTCTGATAGACGGCGATCTGGCCAAGAATCCCTCGTGGTGGCTCAAACGCGTGCACCTGACGCTCAACTTTAGCGAAGTAGGTGGGATGTGGCTGCAGACCGGAACCCGGGCTGAGGCGGATGTGCGCGTCTTCGGCGAGCACATACTCACGTCCAATGAAATCGATTACCAGACGGGCTCAGCCGAGGCCCGCAACCGGCCACCCGCCGCCAGGCGGCGTTCAGCGCGGCACCCTGATCTGCTCGGCGAGAGCGTGTTCGGCCACTGAAATGTTCCCATGAGTTCCGTCCTGGGCTTTAATATCACGTCCCTGCGGGACTGTTTCTTTCTAGAACGAGGAATTTTGGGACGGGAGCGAAAGCTCAGCGCTTGCCGTCGCTGGGTTGCGGGGGAATTTCGGTGGTGAGCGGCGGCTCGATTTCACTGAGCAGCTGACGACGCAGTTCGGCCAGCAATTCTGCGCGTTGCGGTCCCTGCAGTTCGCGCTCCAGTTCCCGCAGCGCCAGAGCCACAATGTGATAATGGTGCAGTCCGCTGTATTCGGGATCGGAGGTCACCTGCAGCCAGATGCGGTGCAGCAGTTCCAAATCCTGTTGGCGCAGGCGCGGGGTGTGAGGCCCCAAGGGATAGAGGCGGGAGCGGCCATCAGGGAAGGCCACTTCCAGTTCGAGGCGCGGCCGCGGTTCGGGCAGTCGCTCCCAGGCGTCTCCGGTGAGCTTACCCTGTTCATCGGCGGTGAGCTTGTTGGAGGCTCCGCAGACGATGCGCGTGGCGTCCAGCCGCTGCGCTGTCACCATGATGGCCTCGAACACGTCGCTAGCCGGCACCACTAGCAGGGAAACCGGCTTGCCTTCCTTCTCTGCCGCTGCCACAACGGACGTGAATAGCTCCTGCTCATAATGATCGAACACCTCATTGGCATCCATCTGCGTGCTACCGCTGAAGGTGTGTTCGCGGTGATAGAGCCTGGCGGTCATCACAACTACGTCCTGCTTGGTTGTGTCGGTGCGAGATAGCGTTTGCCGTAAGTAATAGAGATTTCGAGGGTCTCGCACGGTGACGAGGATGTTGCCCGGGCGTACTCCCAGCGCACCGCTGCCCAGTTCCTGGTTACCGTAGACGCGGAACTGATCGAGGGTTTCCGGTTTACCCCGCCGCTGCCTTGCAACATGGCGTTCCGAAACGGTAAAGATGATATAAAAGATTGCCGTGAATATCACACCAGCAATGGTGGCGTCTTGCTTCGTGAACAGGTTCACCACGGCGGTAAGGAAGAGAATGCTGGTGATAATCACCAGCCCAACCGGAATCTCGCGGCCAGCGATGTGGAAATTTCCAGGAACCTTCCATTGCCGGTGTTCGGGCTCGGTATAGCGAAGCACGAACACTGCCAATCCATTGAAGGCGAAGCTCCAAATCACGCCGAAGGCGTACAACCCTGCGAGCAGATACACATTGCCACCGCTCGCGATTATGGTGAACAACTGCATGAAGACGATCAGGTTGATAATGCGGAAGGAGGTGCCATAACGTCTTTGTGGCTTCTGAAACCAGTCCGTCAGCACGCCGCCTTCGGCCAAACGGTTAAGAACTCCGTTGGCGCCCACGATGGAAGTATTCTCCGCGCCCGCCAGGATCAGAACACCTACAACCACTACAAAACCGTGAAACAGCAGCTTCGCAGTGTAAGGCCCTGACAGGTACATGGCGATGCCGCCGATCAAGTTGGCGAAGTAATTTGGTCGTACTGAATCGGGGATAATCATTACCCCGAAGAAGGAGACCAGTGAAGTAAACAGCAGGCTATAGACGAAGATGACTAGCCCAGTCCGCTGCAGGTTCTTTAACTTGGGATGCTCAATTTCCCGGTTAACCTGAGCTAACGTCTCCTCGCCACTCATGGCCAGCACCGAGTGGCCGAATCCCACGAACAGGATGATGAAACTCAAATGGCTGAGCCAGGTGCCATTCAGCCAGCCCAGCGAAGCGTGGTCCAGTTTCACGGCGCCCGGATGCAACGGACTGGGCGGGAGGTGCGCGGGAACCTTGACCAGGGTCACCAGGCACCACACGATCAGCATCACCACCATAACGGTGGTGACCTTCATAATCTTCATTGCCTTGTCGGCACTTTCGTGGATACCTTGAATGTTCTTCCACCAGAAGTACACAACCACGATGCACGCGAATCCTGCGGAAAAGCCATTTGGCGGAAGGTGAAAAGGGTGGCCCAGGTAGCGACCAATGTCTTCCAGAAAGCCAGCCAAGTACTGGCCGGCGGACACGGCACTGATGGGCCCGGTCAAAACGTAATCAAAGAGCAGCGCGGAAACCGAAATCTTGGCCAGGGTTCCGCCCATTGCCTCCTTGACCACGCGGTAAACGCCGCCACGGACAAACATGGCGCTGGACTCGATATATAGAGCCCGCACCGCGTAACTGAACAGCATTACGGCCAAGATGAACCAGGGGGCGCTTTTTCCTATGTAGTGCTCTGCTTCGCCTCCGGCGTAGTACGCAGAGGAGGCCAGGTCAGAAAGTACAATGGCCGCCGCGCGCCAGAAGGAGATGAAGGTCAGCATCACCGTGGTGGCGACGAAAACCTTGGCAGCAGGACGACGAATGCTCGTGCTCGACATTGCTTCTGGGAGTTACTTCAACGGCCGGAACACACGTTTACCTATGTGCTTGGACAAACGTTGAAGATAACACATCAGATAGGGAGCTTTCAGTGTTCCAGCGGGCCGACTTCGTCGCGGGTCTCCTCATCCCGGTGCTGCAGGAAGGCCTCCGCTCGGCGGAGGCAGGCAAAGAATCTTTGCGGGAACATGGGTCCTTGCCGCGAGTTGGATTCAGCGGCGCGCCCGGCGTCCAGGTAGGTGCGGGTGATGCGGTCGTGCCAGCAGAGCGTGTCTTCGTCCAGCAGGCACCAGAGGAAGCCCAGGCCCAGGGAGACCGCGGAGAGGGCCATAGCTAGAGCGCGCCAGCGGCGGGTCGTGCGGTCAGGCACACTGCCGTCAAACTCACTCAGGCGCAAGCCGGTCAAGCGCATTCCGGGAGTCGAACCGGTGTACACCAGGAAGACGTATTCGAAGGCGGCCCACAAAATGGCCGGCAATGCCACTCCCAATTCCAGCACCACGCGGGCGGAGGGCAGCAGCACGGCAATCTTGTTCGTGATGAGCGCGAACATTACCGTAGCGGTTGCTACCAGCGCCCCGTCCAAGCCTGCTGCAAGCAGACGACGACCCAGCGGGGCCACTGGCAGGGGCAGTTCCAAGTCGCTGGGCGCGGCCGTTTCCTCCCCCTGCAAGATAATGCCGCCCAGCGGAACCTGCTTAGACACCGCTTCCGGCGCATCCAGAATGCGCGGCAAATCCAGAATGGGCTCGGCCAATTCATCGGGACACGGCGGAGGGGGCACCAGAGGACGCGGGAACTCAATAACGTTGCTGGCGTCTGCTGGCAGAAGCTGCGGCTCCACTATTTCTTCGGCGGCAGCGGCAGTCGCAGTGGCCACCTCCGAACGCGAGGGGAGCGGAGATGCAGTGGCGCAGGGCGGTTCGGGAACGTAACTCGGGGGCGAAGAATACGCCGGTGGATCGAACTTCAGCGCCAGCGAGGGATAGCGTGGCGGCTTCCTGGTGCGGCGCGAATGGTAATTGTTGAGGCGGGCCGCGACCTCTTGCCGCCACTGCGGCCCATCGGCCAGGAAGCTTTCGCTTTGCTCATCGCTCATAGCGCTGTTAAAGGAGGGGACAGCCACCGCAAATGTTTGGGTATACGATTCTTCAGGCGCCACCGCCCACTCGCTCTTGGCCGGAGACGTTTCCGGGGCAGATCGTAAATCTGGACCTTCCCCTGTAACTCCTTCCGAAGCTGCCTTGTCGGAAACGCAAGCAGCCGGGTTCTGTTCACGAGTCACCTCTTTGCTCGGCGCGTGGCTCTGCGCGTTTTCCGACGAGTTGTTTACGGAGGCGTGGCTGCCAGGCGAAGCAGGGATAAAGCGGCGTCGGGACTCGGCGGGAGTCTCCAGACTGGCAGCGAATTGCTGCTCGCTGAGATCGTCGGCTTCGGCCTCGATCAGCACGCGATCATGGCCTTCCGCTGCTGGCTCTCCCGGGGCGGCGGAGCCGCTGGGATAAAAACGCGGGCGCGCACGCGCCGGCCGCAGATTTGCGCCGCGGCTGTCACCGCCACCTGTGGGACAGGACATAGGTCGTTGGAAAATCGCCGGGAGCGCGAAGGTTCCCCAGGGCGCCGCCTCCGCCAGGCATCAGGCTGTGCCTTTGCCTGCATCCCTGCGCCGTGCTAAGTTCGGAAGTTCAGCAACACTTCAACCTGCAGGCGGCGCGTGCGCTTCTGATGAATCTCCGCTTTCGAATCCTTATCACGGCAGCGTGCCTTTGTCATCTGCTGTTCACGGTTCCCATAGTTACCAGCCAGTTGCGCCCGCGCTCTTCGCTGCAATTCCCCTCGGTCGCAGGCTTGCAACCGCCGCCTCTGCAGCTTCAGTTGCAACCGCCAGCCGCTGCCTGCAGCGGAACCACCACCCATGTGCATTCCCCCGGGCAGACGCTGGAGACCATCATCCAGGCATGCGAGCAGGAGCGCACTGGCGGAGTTTACAAAGCCAACGGCAACGTGCTGCTTACGCGCGGCAACTACCTGCTTTATGCCGATCACGTCACTTACGATCCCAAGACTGGTGACACCACAGAAAACGGCCACGTGATTCTGGATGGCGGCCCGCATGACGAACACCTGGAAGCCACTCACGGCACCTACAATGTGCGTACCGAAGTCGGCACTTTCTACCATGTGAGCGGCACGTTGGGCATGCGTTTCCACGGCCAGTTGGTGACCCTCACTACCTCCAATCCCTTTGCCTTTACCGGCAAGGTGGTGGATAAGCTCGGCCCCGACCGCTACCTGGTGCATCACGGCACAGTTACCTCCTGTGAAGTGCCGCATCCCATATGGACCTTCAATACGCCGCGCGCGGTGGTGCAAGTGGGCGGCGATGCCAAGATTTACCGCAGCACGTTTCGGGTGAAAGGCATCCCCGCGTTCTTCATGCCCTATGCCACCCATCCCGTAGACCACCTGGGACGCCACTCTGGCTTTCTGATGCCAAATTTCGGCACCTCCAACATCAAGGGAATCATCCTGGGTGATTCTTTCTATTGGGCCATCAACCGCAGCATGGATGCGACCCTCGGCGCGGAAATGTTTTCCAGCCGGGGCTGGGCGGAACGGGGCGGCTTTCGCGCCACCCCCAATGAGCACAGCTATCTTGCTGTTACTTATTCCGGCGTCACCGACCGTGGTTATCAGTTAAAGAAGGGGCAGTTCGGAGCGTGCTCCCAGCAAATAGGGACCACCTGCAAGCAGGGCGGCGAGGACATCCTGGTCAAAGCTGCCAGTGACCTGAACCCAGAGACCCGGGCTGTCATCAATGTCGAATACCTCAGCTCCTACGTTTACCGCCTTGCCTTCAACACGGCTTTCGTTCAAGCCATCAATTCGGAAGTGGATTCCTATGGATTCATAAGCAGGAATTTCAACGGCTATTCTCTGAACGCTTTTGCCGGACGCTTTCAGGATTTCCAGAACTTCCTGCCTGACAATGTCATCACTATCCGTCACACTCCCAGCTTTGAACTTTCCAGCCTCGACCGCGCGCTGAGTCATTCTCCCATGTACTGGTCCTTCGATATCGGGGTTGAGGGCTTGTCAAGGAACGAGCCGACAGCTACCTCCGCGACGGGCCCGACTGCGTTCTTCCGTACCGCACCCGAGGTAGGCCGGTTCAATCTTCGCCCCGATATCTCACTTCCTCTTGAGTTTCATGGCTGGGACTTTCGCCCCGAGTTAGCTCTAGAGGACACGGTTTACACCCAGAGCCTGACTCCGGTTCCGGGCAGCGTGGGAACACCCAGCAATGAGCCCATTAACCGTGAAGCTGTGGAGGGGACGTTTGAACTGCGCCCACCCTCGCTGGCGCGCGTGTTCAATAAGACACTATTGGGGAATAAGTTCAAGCACGTGATTGAGCCGGCGGTCACCTATCGCTACGTCACCGGGGTGAACAACTTCAGCAACATTCTGAGGTTTGATGATGTTGACGTGCTGACTGACACCAATGAAGTGGAGTACGGAGTCACCAACCGGCTGTTTGCCAAGCAGACCAAGGTGGATAATCCGGATTGCGAAGAACTGCCAAAGCCAGGCAAACCGGAATCGCAGCAGACCAGCGGGACTACTCCGCAGCCGCCCGCTACATCTGCAGAGACCGGCGTTGCCCCGGCTTCCCCCGCGGAGAACGGTGTGAGCACAACCGAGCCGAACCAAAGCAGCAGCCCCGCCACCACCGAGGTCCCCAATCCCTGTGAACCGCCAGCGGCACGCGAAATCATCACCTGGCGCGTGGCTCAGAAACACTACTTCAATCCGACTTTTGGGGGCGCCCTCGTGCCCGGCCTGCCTAATGTTTTTGCCAGCACGGTGAATTTCACCGGCGTTGCATTTCTTACTCAGCCTGCCAACTACTCGCCGATAATTTCGCGCTTTCGTTTTCAACCTGGTACCTTAGATACGGAGTGGGACTTGGACTATGACCTGCAAAAGGGCCGTATCAATGCCAGCACCACTACGGTGGGTTATACAAGAGGACAGTTTTATGTGGGCGGCGGACATTCCTTCCTGCAGGCGCCGGCACAGTTGTTGCCCAGTTCCAACCCGCTTTCCCTGCCCCTCAAATTCAATCAGTGGCGCATCATCGGTCGCTACGGGAACGTCAACCGTCACGGTTTCAATGTTGCCGCCATGGCGGGCGTAGATGCGAACCTCAACTCGTTGCAGTTCTCGATTTATCAGGCAACTTATAACTTTAACTGCTGCGGAGTGACGTTCGAGCTGCAGCGCTTCGCGCTCGGTCTGGTGCGCAACGAAAATCAATACCGTTTTGCGTTCTCCCTGGCCAACGTGGGCACCTTCGGCACCCTGCGCCGTGTACAGCGGCTGTTCTAGCGGTTTTCGTCTATATCCGAACCGCGGGCTGGGGGTTTACCATGACTCCACGGGATTTTTCAGTCGTAATAAGGTGGGGGTGCTGGCAATGCTGAGCAGCAAGCGATTCGCTTTCATGATGGTGGTCGGTGTGTTGCTTTGCGCCGGGTTTTTCTTATCAGTTTCTGCGCAAGGCAGTGAGCCCGGCCGCGCCGCGCTAGGCACGGTGAATTTTCCCAGTTCCTGCACCCCAGAAGCGCAGAAGGGGGTGGAACGCGGCGTTGCCCTCCTGCACTCCTTTCAGTATCAGCAAGTGGAGCAGGCATTCGGAGAGGCTGCCCGGCAGGATCCGCACTGCGCCATTGCCTATTGGGGCGAAGCCATGGGTCTGTATCACCAGTTATGGGATTTCCCGGCTGAGACCACGCTGCGCGCCGGCCGGCAGTATGCGCAGGAGGCGGAAAAAGCCGGGGCCAAAACCGACCGGGAACGCGCCTACATCATCGCCGCCGCGGCTTTCTACCAAGACAATCCCAAGCTGAGCCATCTAGACCGACGGCGCGCTTACGCGCAGGCCATGGCACAACTGCATCAGAAATTTTCCAATGATGATGAAGGAGCGGCTTTTTATGCGCTCTCGCTGGTTGCCCTGGCGGAGGACGGCAATAACGAAATGGCCAACCGCAGGCAGGCCATCGCCATCCTGCAGCCGCTGTTCCAAAAATATCCGGATAATCCCGGCATGGCGCACTACCTGATCCACGCTAGCGACACACCTCAACTGGCCTCACAGGGACTGGAGGCCGCGCGTGTGTATGCCAAGATTGCGCCCGCTTCTTCGCACGCGCTGCACATGCCATCGCACATCTTTATCCGTCTGGGGCTGTGGCAGGATTGCATCAACTCCAACCTGGCTGCGGCCGCCGCGGCGGCCCGGGCCACGCGCGCCCACCTGGCTGATTCCGGTTACCAGTTCCACGCTATGGATTTTCTTGACTATGCCTACTTGCAGAGCGGACAGCTGGCCAAGGCGCGGGAACTGGTAGAAGAACTCAAGGACGTTCCCGGCGCCAGCAGCGAAGAAATTGCCGATGAGCAGGCGATGTTTGCAGCACGCAATGCGCTGGAATCGCACCAGTGGAAAGAAGCTGCCACGCTGGCCATTCCGCACGTAAAACTCCGGTGGCAAGACGACACTTACTTCGCTCGTGCCATTGGAGCAGCCCGCAGCGGCGATGTGGCCGGCGCCCGCCAGGACCTGGACAAGCTGAAAGAAATCATCGCGGCTCGCGAGGCGCACAGCAAGCAGATGGGTAATGCCGGTTATCCTGGAACAGCCATTGATCGTCTGGAAGTAGAAGCCTGGCTGGCCTTTGCCGAAGGAAAGACCGATGCCGCCCAGCAGGTTATGGATAAGGCAGTGAAGCGCGAGGAAGTTGAAGGCGTCACCTATAACCGCGTTCCGGCGCGCGAGATGCAGGCAGACATGCTGCTGGAGTTGAAGCGTCCCACCGAGGGGCTGGCCGCGTATAAGGCCGCACTGCGCGATTCGCCTCGGCGCTTCAATTCGCTCTACGGCGCCGCGCGTGCCGCAGAGCTGGCCGGCAATGCCGCCGAAGCGCACGAATATTACGCCACCCTGGTGCAGAGCTGCGATCCCGCTGCGGACCGTCCCGAATTAAAGCAAGCCGCAGGCATGGCGAAGCAAGCGGCAATGCGACAGTAATTCGAGCCTAACCCTAACAGCGGTCCCGCGTGGCAGCGCTGCGGTAAGCTTCGCGGCGTTCTATTTCAAGATCAATCATTCCCAGCCACGCTCCACAAGCTGATCCCTTGCCGTCCCGGCTGCGCCAGCCACCTACCGTCGGGGCTGAACACAAAGAATCCTGAGCGGAAGGGGTCCGTACCGGCCAGAGTTTGTACCGTTTTGTCCTGACTGAGATCAAAGATTGCAACGACGGCAGCAGTCGTGCCCACAGCAAGCAGTCGGCCGCCGGGGCTGAAAGCGGCGGCGGCTCCGCCGGTTATGGTTATGGGCAAAGAACGTTCGCTCCAGTTGCCCACATCCCACAGCTCAACTGCATATTTCAACTCCAGCAGGTTGACTCCTGGCCGAAACGGCATGATTTGGCCACCGGTAAGCAACCAGCGCCCGTCGGGGCTGAAGGTCAGGCAATTCACACCCAGGTTGCCGCTGGAAATTGTGCGCAGTTTTTCTCCGGTGTGCGTATCCCAGATGGCCACATCGCCGCCACGCATGAAAGATGTGGCCAGCAGCTTTCCATCCGGGCTAATGGCCAGTGGATTAAAGGAGCGCCACACTATGCGTTTTTGCGGATCATCGCTGATGCGGCTCCAACTGAGGGCAGGATTGGCAATTTCCGCAGCGGGTGGCTGCGTGCCTCCAAACACCGCGTAGAAAGTTCGAGCGGTTGAAGGCGGTAAGAGATCAGCCGGTTGCCAAAAATGGGCGTTCCAAACCGCCAAGTGATAATCGGGATTACCCGCCACCCAAGCCCCATCCGCGCTCGGAACAAGATTTGTAATCGGGCGGTCGCTGATTCTTTTGACTGCCTTCCCTGCAGCGACATCCCACAACACGAGTCCTTGGGCATCACCCGCCAGCAGGCCTCCCTGGGGAGTAAACGCCACCGACATTACCGCCAATTGAGCGGGGAGAAACAGCACCCGGCGTGCGGTAGTGGCGTCCCATATAGCAATTGAGCCGTCTGCAGCCCCGGCGGCAACTGCTTTCCCATCGCCACTGAATACAACGTTGCGGACCACTGAGTGGCTGCCAGGAAAAGTTACGATCTCTTTGCCGCTAGCGGTTTCCCACAACTTCATTTCGGAATGGTTCAGGTCGGCCAGCAGCAACTGCTGCCCATCCCGAGTGAAAGCAAATTGGGTTCGAACATACGGAGAAGGCGCCACCCACGCCTGGCGCCCGGTTTTCAGGTCCCACAGCGCCACCTTGCCACCCTGCTGGGTCACGGCCCAGCGGCCATCCGCGCTGATCGCCTGGGCTTCGATGGGAAAAGATTTCAGAAGCTGACCGGAGATAATGTCCCAGGTGTTCACCGGATCGTCTTCACCCTCAAATCCGGAACTGATCAGGCGGTTGTCGGCGGTGATTGTCAACTGCGGGGCGGAACTCCAGGTAAGCGGCAGAACCTTGAATTCCTCACGACTCTCCGCCCGGTAGACGTGGATGCTGGCACTGGATTGTTCCTCTTCCTCGCTCTGCTGGATGGCAACTGCCAGATATTGCCCATCCGGGCTGAAGGCAACAGCATCCACCCACTGGTGAAAGTCGCGGGAATAAACATCTTTGCCGGTGTTCGCATCGGCGACCACGAACTTGCCGTCGGCGGTGCCAAAGGCCAGCCGGTGACTGTCTGGGCTGAAAGCTATGGCGGTGATTATCTTCTGGTCGCCGCGGATATTCAGTTGTTGCTGTCCGGTAGCCAGGTCCCAGACTCGGACCGTGCTGTCGTCGCTTCCTGTGGCCAGCCGCTGACGGTCGGGGCTGAAAGCCATGGCCGTTATTGGGCCCGTGTGGCCCATCTGCAGCATGCGATCAGGTCGGCGGGCGCCTGCCGGAATTTCCTGTGGCGCCGGAGCCACGACTATGGCCGCCCTTGGGCGCTGTACAGGCTGCGGCTGGGACACCGTCGGCCTGCTGCCTTGCTGGGCCCAAGCTGAGGGGCAGACAAGAGGAAGCGCCGCTAAATACAACACGGCTGATGTAAACGAAGCCTGGTTCATGAATTTAAGAGCAGTTTAACCACGCCAGGTTGTACCGCCAGTCAAAATTTCCTGCCACATTCGCTAATCTGTACTGCGCCGTACTAACATATTGCGGTGGCAACTTTGGAGAACCTGCCCAACTTCCCGGATTTGCCCGCCAAGCGTGAGCGCCTGGAAGCGAGCCTGCGCTCGCTGGGACGCACGCTGGTGGCCTACTCCGGCGGCGTGGACTCCGCCTTCCTAGCCGATGCCGCCCGCCAGACGCTGGGCGACAACATGCTGGCTGTGATCGCCGATTCTCCCAGCCTGGCTCGCTTTCAGTTACAGGACGCAATGGCGTTCGCCCAGGAGCGGCAGATTCCCCTGGAAGTCATAGCTACACACGAACTGGAACGCCCGGAGTACGTGCGCAATGACGCCAGCCGCTGTTTCCACTGCAAAGATGAGCTGTTTACGTTGATGGAGGATTTCCGCCACCGGCGCGGCTTCGACTGCATCGCCTACGGGGTAAACAGCGACGACCAAGGCGACTTCCGCCCCGGCCAGGAGGCAGCGCGGAGGCACCAAGTGGCTGCGCCCCTGCTCGAGGCTGGTCTGAGCAAACGAGAAATTCGCGAACTGGCGCGGCTGGCCGGCCTGCGCGTCTGGGACAAACCGGCTTCGGCGTGCCTGTCCTCGCGCATCGAGTATGGGCGCCCTGTGACCCGCGAAGCGCTGGCCGCGGTGGAGCAGGGCGAGGAGGCTATTCGCTCCCTTGGATTCCGCCAGTTTCGGGTGCGGCATCATGGGCAGATCGTCCGCATCGAAATTGCCCGTGAGGAACTGCCGCGCGCCCTCGACCCCGGCATGGCTGCGAAGTTTACCCGTATTTTCAAAGCTCTGGGCTTTACATACGTGACGCTGGACTTGGAAGGCTTCCGCTCCGGCTCCATGAATGCCCTGCTGCCGCTGGAGCAAGTCCGCCACGGCAAAAGCGATCAGTAGAGAGCACCGTATTTGGTCGCCACCCAGCGGCCGTCCTTCTCCATGGTGGTGACCCACAGGTCCTCAGGGTAGGTGCTTTGGCCATCGTGGCGGGTTACATGATAGTGGAGGATGACGAGCGGCGATTCGTCCTCGCGATCAAATAGAGTCCACGAGACCAGCGGATGCTGCTCTTCCGACTTGCAGATGAATCCCGCGTACTGGCGGCGATAGTCCTTGAACCAGTCCGCCAATTCTTCGCGGCACTTGCCTTCCTGCATGGCGGTGACCAACTCGTTGGCTGGACGTTCCGGAGCGCGGTCCCGGATGGGATTGAAGCGCACCTGCAAGGGGTAGCCGGAGAGCGGATCCTTTTGCTCCGAGCGGGACAGAATGGGCGGCTGATTGGAGAGCCAGATCAGCATGCCGAAGGCGTAGAGCACGAGGAACGCGACTACACCCAAACCGATCCATTTTTTCTGAACGGCCATACTTCTGCAGCGAGTTTAGCGCCGATAGGCAGGCGACGGGTTGATGCGGAAGGTACAGGTACGTTGGTACTCAGGCAAGCTGCCTAGCTGACGGGCTGGCTAGCTGGGAGTTCATTCTGAAAAAGAAAACGCACCCGAAGTGGGTGCGTTCAAGCTAAAGCCCGTTTTTGGAGACATAGCAAGCTATGTCTTCACCGAAGCATCTCTAGGGACTGGGCAATAGATACTGCGTACGTTGTACCGCCTACTCCTTCTCTTCGCCGCCTCCAGGCGCCGGTTCGGCGCCGCCTTCGGCCTGCTGCTGTGCCTGCGCTTCTTCCATGGCTTTTTTGGCTTCCGCGGCACGCTTGGCGCGGAGTTCGGCCCGCTTCTGGCGCTTTTCTTCTACCACCCGCTCCGCGCCGAGCAGTTCGATGAACGCCTTTTCCGCGCCATCTCCCTTCTGCCATCCGGTGCGAACAATGCGCAGGTAACCGCCCTCGCGGTCCCCAAAGCGGGGCGAGAGGTCAAACAGCTTATCCACAGCCTCGCGGGTCATGAGGTAAGCGCCGGCCTGACGGCGGGCCGCCAAGTCGCCACGCTTGCCCAGCGTGATCATTTTTTCCACGTGCGGCCGCATGGCTTTGGCCTTCACCACCGTAGTCTCAATCCGCTCTTCCATGATTAGGGAAGTTACGAGGTTGCGCAGCAAGGCGCGCCGGTGGCTCGTGTTCCTGCCCAGTTTCCAGCCTGCTTTAAGGTGACGCATAAGAATCCCTTGATTATTGATTGATGATTTTCGATTGACGATTGTCCGCGGTGCACTGCTGAACACTCGTCAATCTTCAATCATCAATTCTTAGTAGTTTTGCCCTTCGCCGAAGCTGGGCACTCCCAGAGCCGGCGCTGGCTGCGGCGGAGCGGCGGGCACGGCGTTGCCGTGCTCGTCAATCTTCATCCCCAGGCTCAGGCCCATGGAGGCCAGGATCTCCTTGATCTCATTGAGCGACTTGCGGCCGAAATTCTTGGTCTTCAGCATCTCGGCCTCGGTCTTCTGCACCAACTCTCCGATGGTCTGGATATTGGCGTTCTTCAGGCAGTTGTAGCTGCGCACCGAGAGTTCCAGCTCCTCCACCGAGCGGTTGAGGTTCTCGTTGCGGATCTCCGGCTTCCGCTCTTCGGAGCTGGTGATGGTCTCCATCTCCTCCTCGAAGTTGATGAAGATATTCATGTGGTCCTTTAGCAGCTTGGCCGCCAAGCCGATGGCATCGGCAGGAAGCACGGAGCCATTGGTCCACACTTCGAGGGTGAGTTTGTCGTAGTCGGTGATCTGGCCCAGACGGGCGGCTTCCACCGTGTAATTTACTTTGCGCACCGGCGAGTGCACCGAGTCAATGGGGATGAAGCCGATACCCAGGTCTTCGTCGAAGTTCTTATCCGCAGCCACATAACCGCGGCCGCGCTTCAGGCGCATCTCCATGTCCAGCTTGCCGCCCTCGCTGATGGTGGCCAGATAAACTTCCTTGTCCAGCACCTCAACGTCGGCGTCGGCCTCGATCATGCCGGAGGTGACGACGCCTGGCTGGTCAGCGCGCAAATAGATGGCCTTGGGCCCTTCGCCGTTGAGCTTGAAGGGCACCTGCTTCAGGTTGAGGATGATGTCAGTGGCATCTTCCACTACGCCGGGAATGGACTGGAATTCGTGCAGCACGCCTTCGATTTTGACCGCGGTGACGGCCGCGCCCTCAATCGAAGACAGCAGCACGCGGCGCAGAGCGTTGCCAATGGTGGTGCCGAAGCCCCGCTCAAAGGGCTGCGCCCAGAACATGCCGTATTTGTCTGTCAGGCCTTCGGTGTCAACCGCCAGCCGTTTTGGTTTCTGAAAACCTTTCCAAAGCATTTGCGTTGTTCTCCTCTTCGGCCATGCTGCTCAATTTCGGCTTGCCGGCTGGCCCACAGCCGGCTCCAGCGCCGAAAAAGGCCGATCTGGCGCGAAATGTATGGGCCTCAAAAAACCAGCAATCAGCTTTCAACTGGTGTGATTGCATTGCCGCCGAACGTCGACTACTTCGAATAAAGCTCGACGATCAACTGCTCATTGATAGGCAGGTTGATGTCTTCCCGCTTGGGCAGGTTGACCAACTTCCCCTTCAGTGTCTCGCGATTCACTTCCAGCCAGCCTGGAGCGGCCTGATGCGCCGTGTATTCCATGGCCTGCTGAATAATAGGCAGCGTGCGGCTTTTCTCGCGAATGGCAATTTCATCTCCGGCCTTGACCTCGTAAGAGGGGATGTTGACCTTGCGGCCATTCACCTCGACATGGCCGTGGCGCACGAATTGCCGCGCCTGCCGCCTCGCCACCGCGAATCCCATGCGGTACACGATGTTGTCCAGCCGCCGCTCCAGTTGCTGCAGCAGCAACTCGCCGGTGACGCCGGGCTTGCGCGCCGCAAACTCGAAGTAGTTGCGGAACTGTTCTTCCTGGACGAAATAGATTCGCTTCGCCTTCTGCTTTTCGCGAAGCTGCAGGCCGTAGCCGACGACCTTCGCCTTGCGGTCCTTGCCGTGCTGCCCGGGCGCGAAGTTGCGCTTCTCAACCGGACACTTTTCACTGAAGCACTTTGCCCCCTTTAGGAATAACTTCATGCCCTCGCGGCGGCACAAACGACATACTGGTCCTTTATAGCGTGCCAATTTTCTTCTCCTTTGGTCATCGGTTTACGGGCATGGCGTGCCGGTCGTCCCGATGGAAAATTCAGCTTCGAGTTTCCTGTTTACAGTTGCAAAACTGGCCTTCGGAAACTTGAAACCTGAAACTTGAAACTAAACTCGCCGTCTTTTTGGCGGCCGGCAGCCGTTGTGCGGAATCGGGGTGACGTCCTTGATCTGGCGCACCTCGATACCGGCGGCAGCCAGGGCGCGAATGGCCGATTCCCGGCCCGAACCCGGTCCGCTGACCCGCACCTCCACGCTGCGCACCCCATGATCGCGCGCCTGGTTGGCGGCGTTCATAGCCGCCTGCTGCGCGGCAAAGGGAGTGCCCTTGCGCGAGCCGCGAAAACCCAGCGATCCCGAACTCTTCCACGACAGCACGTTGCCCTGTGTATCCGAGATGGTCACGATGGTGTTGTTGAACGACGCCTGGATGTGCGCCACTCCGTGCGGTACGTGCTTGCGCTCCTTGCGCTTGAACTGCTTCTTCTTGCCCTTTTTCTCCGGCGCCGCTGGGGCTCCGGCCGCGGGTGTAGTAGGTTTTGCCATAAATTTATGTCTTCGCCGTGGATTTCTTTTTCTGTGCTACTGTGCCCTTGCGCGGCCCCTTGCGGGTGCGCGCGTTGGTATGCGTCCGCTGGCCGCGTACTGGCAGATTGCGGCGATGGCGGAAGCCCCGGTAGGAGCCGATTTCAATCAGTCGCTTGATGTGCATGGCGGTGTCTTTGCGCAGGTCGCCTTCGACCCCGCCTTCGGTCTCGATGACGTGGCGAATGCGATTGACCTCGTCCTCGTTCAGGTCCTGCACCTTCTTCGCCCCATCCACCTTGGCCTGCTCCACGATGCTCTGCGCGCGGGAGTGGCCGATACCGTAAATGTAGGTCAGCGCAATCGCCGTGTGCTTATTGCGCGGTAAGTCAACGCCTGCTATGCGTGCCATGAATACTCCTGCTAACCTTGCCTCTGTTTATGTTTCGAGTTCTCGCAGATCACCCGCACCACGCCTTTGCGGCGGATGACCTTGCACTTGTCGCAAATTTTCTTTACCGATGCGCGTACCTTCATAAAGCAGTTCTCAGTTCCCGGTCCTTAGTTCAGTGTTCAAAGTTTCTAGTGCCAATGCCCTCGCCACGACTTGGATCCTTCGCTCCGCTCAGGATGACCGCCGCGGGCTCAGACGCCCGCAAAGCGCGGTCATTTGTAGCGATACACGATGCGGCCGCGGGTCAGGTCATAAGGGGAAAGCTCCACGGCCACCTTATCCCCTGGCAAAATACGGATGAAGTTCTTCCGCATCTTGCCCGAAACGTGCGCCAGCACCTGGTGCTTGTTTTCCAGTTCGACCCGAAACATCGCGTTGGGCAACGGTTCGATCACCGTCGCCATTACTTCGATCGCGTCTTCCTTACTCATTCACACCCGTTATAAGTACCCAGTACCCACTTTCCGGTACCCAGTACCGAGTCTTTGCTCCTAATGCCCACTCCACTGCGCCTACTCAGTCAAAATCAGGGGCCCGTTCTTCGTGACCGCGACGCAGTGCTCGAAGTGGGCGCTGTAGCTGCCGTCCTCCGTCACCGCCGTCCAGTTGTCGTTCAGCAGTCGGGCGCCTGGCTTGCCGGCATTGACCATCGGTTCGATGGCCAGCACCATGCCTTCTTCCAGCCGCGCTCCGTGGCCGCGCACGCCAAAATTGGGCACCTGCGGTTCCTCGTGCAGTTGGCGGCCGATGCCGTGGCCCACGAATTCGCGAACCACGCTGAAGCCGTTGGCCTCCACGTATTCCTGCACCGCCGCTCCCACGTCGCCCACTGAGTTGCCCAGCCTCGCCGCCTCGATCCCGCGGTAGAGCGATTCCCGGGTCACATCGAGCAGGCGCTGCAGTTCCGGCGTGGTCCCGCCGCCGACGGGGACCGTGATGGCCGCATCGGCGTAATAGCCATCCACCACGACGCCGCAATCAATAGACACAATGTCATCGGCCTTCAGCACCCGCCGCTGCGACGGGATGCCGTGCACAATCTCCTGGTTCACCGAGGTGCACAACACACATGGGTAGTCGCGATACCCCTTAAATGCTGGCCGAGCGCCCAATTCCCTGATTTTCTTCTCCGCCGCCCGCTCCAAGTCCATGGTGCTGGCGCCGGGGACAGCCAGTTCGCGCACCATATCCAGAACCTGGCGCAGAATGCGCCCGCTGTGCCGCATTTTTTCGATCTCAGCCTGAGACTTGCACACTATGGCCATTCCTAAGCGCCCCCGGACTGCGTGCCCACGGGGGCATTTCGTAACCGCTCGATTGCTTTGGCCACCTGCTGGGTGACGTCCTCCACATCCTGGTCGCCATTTATATGTACTAACCGCCCGCTGCGCCGGTAATAGGCGGCCAAAGGGCGGGTTTGTAAGTCATAGGCCCGCAGGCGTTCTGCGACCACTTCCGGCCGATCATCGTTGCGGATAACCAGCTTGGAACCGTCGACGTCACACACATCCGGCACCCGAGTGGGCTGCGTGTGGATGTTGTAGATACGACCGCAGGTAGGGCAAGAGCGACGTCCCGAAAGCCTGTGCAAAAGAATATTGTAATCCACGTCGAACTGCACCACAACAGGCGGCTCGCACGGCCTCTGTTTGTCAAAGAGCTTTCCTGCCAAAAAACGATCCAGCCACTGCGCTTGCACCACCGTCCGCGGGAACCCGTCCAGTATGAAGCCGCGGGCACAGTCTGCCTGAACCAGCCGCTCGGCCACCATCTGATTCACCAGATCGTCGGGCACCAGCTCACCGCGCGCCATTACGGCCTTGGCCTTGCGCCCCAGCTCCGTGTCCCGGGCCACGTTATCCCGCAGGATGTCTCCGGTGGAGATCTGCGGAATGTCATAGCGCTGCGCGATCAGCTTCGCCTGCGTACCCTTACCTGCGCCGGGCGGACCAAGCAGAATGATCGGGCCCACATTGTGCGCCGTTGCGTCCGCCATCGCGTGGTTCGTACCTTTTGTTCCGGCTGCCCGCCTGACGCGACCGGAAAATTAATTGCTCGTCAAAGGCATTGAGTAATTGTGAAATCGGGTAATCGCGTGCATGAAACTCACACCCGATTCTCAATTGCCTAATTACCAAATTACTCAATCACACAATTTTTAGGCCCAGGTGCGGCGGCCGCGTATTCGGCTGCGCGGACTGAAGCCTTCGTAGTGGCGCATGATGAGCTGCGCCTCAATCTGTGTCACTGTATCCATGGCCACGCCTACGACGATCAGCAGCGAGGTGCCGCCAAAATAAAAATTCACGCCCAAGCCGTTCGTCACCCACGTGGGCAATCGTTCAAAGAACGCGCCCAAGGCGCCGGGCAGGTGGTTCAGGTGAATACCGGCAATCATCCATTCGGGCAAAAACGAAATGATGATCAGGTACAAACCACCTACCAGCGTGATGCGGGTCAGGCTCTCGTTGATATAGTCGGCCGTGCGCCGTCCGGGCCGGATGCCCGGAATAAATCCGCCATACTTCCGCATATTGTCAGCAACCTCGTTCGGATTGAAGACAATGGAGACATAGAAGTAGGCAAAGAAAATAATTCCCACAGCGTAAAGCAGCGTATAGAGCGGCTCTCCCCAACCCAGGGCACGGATCAACCCGCCAAAGTAGCGGTTGTTCTGGAATGCAAAGCCCGCGGTCTGCGGCAAAGTCAGAATGGAGGAGGCAAAAATTACGGGCATGACGCCGCCGGCGTTTACCCGCAGCGGCAGGTGAGTGGATTGTCCGCCCATAATCTTGCGCCCGACCACGCGCTTGGCGTACTGCACCGGAATGCGGCGCTCCGAACGCTCCACGAATACGATAAAGGCCACCACGGCCAGCATCAGAACGACGAGCAGCGCCATAGCGGGAGCCGTAAACGTGCCCCAAGCGTCCGTGCGAGCCTTATCAATCAGATCCACCACGCCCCGTGGCAGGCCGACCACGATGCCGGCGAAAATCAGAATAGACATGCCATTGCCGATGCCACGTTCGGAAATCTGCTCGCCCAGCCACATCACGAACACGCTGCCCGCGGTCAGGGTCAGCATAGTCATCAGCACGAAGCCAATGCCCGGATTGTTTACGAAGGCGGTGCCGCCCGACACTGTCGAGCGCTCCAGGGTGATGGCGATGCCCAGCGACTGCACCGCACTCAGGCCCAGCGTCATGTAGCGGGTCCACTGCGTGATCTTCTTCCGCCCCAGCTCGCCTTCCTTTTGCAGTTTGGCCAGCGGCTCATAAACCACGGTTAACAGCTGCAAAATGATGGACGCGGTGATGTAGGGCATAATGCCCAGGGCAAAGACGGTGAGCCGACGCAATTGCCCGCCGCTGAACAGGTCCACAAACCCGAGAAACGTGCCCTGGTTCTGCTGGAAGAACTGCTGCAGCAAGTCGGCATTAATGCCAGGCGTGGGAATGTGCCCGCCCAGCCGGTACACCGCCAGCAGAGCCAAAGTAAAAAGGATCCGTTTCCGCAGGTCAGGAATACGGAATACGTTGGCAAACTTCTCAAGCATTTACTGAAGAACCTCTACCTTCCCGCCGGCCTTGGTGATTTTTTCCTGCGCCGACTTGGAAAACTTGTGCGCGTGCACAGTGAGCGCGGAACTGACTTCGCCGTCGCCCAGGATTTTCACGAGTTGTTCCGCCCGCTTGATGAGCCCTGCCTTCGCCATCACCTCTGGCGTGATGTTGTTTTCGCCCAGCCCAGCCAGTTTTTCCAGGTTCACCACCGCGTACTCCTGGCGGAAGATGTTGGTGAAGCCGCGCTTGGGCAGACGCCGATGCAGCGGCATCTGGCCGCCTTCGAAACCGCGCATCAGACGCGAACCGGAGCGTGACCGCTGGCCCTTATTGCCGCGAGTGGCCGTCTTGCCCATGCCTGACCCCATGCCGCGGCCCACGCGCTTGCGCTTCTCGCTGGCCTTACGCGGTGCCCTGATGGTGGAAAGATTAGTTGCCATAATCTTATTCTCTCAAATTTTTCTATTGAACTACTTTCACCAGGTGCGGCACCTTGTCTACCATGCCACGGATGGCGGGTGTATCTTCCCGCTCAATTACCTGGTTCAGCCGGGTGAAGCCCAGGCCGCGCACTACTTTCTTGTGTTTCTCCGGGGTGCAAATCGCAGACCGCACCCACTTGAGCTGAATCTTGCCCGCCGCCTTCTTCTTTTCTGCCGTCATCGCCTACAACTCCTCCACTGCTTTGCCGCGCAGCGCCGCCACCGCGTCACGATTCTTCAGCTTGCGCAGGGCATCGAAGGTGGCCTTGACCACGTTATGCGGATTGGTGGTGCCGATGGACTTGGTGAGCACGTTTTGCACGCCCGCCGAAGTCATTACCGCGCGGACCGCGCCGCCGGCAATCACTCCCGTGCCTTCTGGCGCCGGCTTCAGCAGCACCATACCGGAGCCGAAGCGTCCCAGTACGCTGTGGGGAATGGTCGTCTGCCGCAGGTTCACCCGCATTAGGTTCTTCTTGGCCGCTTCGATTCCCTTGCGGATCGCCTGGGGAACTTCCTTGGCCTTGCCGGAGCCGTAGCCCACCACCGCCGCCGTGGGATCGCCCACGACTACCAGGGCGGCGAAAGAAAGGTTCTTGCCGCCCTTAACCACCTTAGTGACTCGGTTGATGGAGACCACCTGGTCCTTCAGTTGGTACTGCCCTGCGTCGAGCTTTTTAATCACTGTTGGCATTCTGAACTCGCTTCACTTCCGAATCTTCATTTGTCGCCTGAGCGAGGACGCGTCTTACGGCGCGCCTCCGAGTCGAAGGACCTTCCGCCTTAAAACTGCAATCCCGCTTCTCGCGCGGCATCAGCCAGGGCCTTGATGCGGCCGTGGTACAAGTAACCACCGCGATCGAAGACCACCTGCTTGATGCCTTTCTCCTTGGCCCGCTGAGCGACCATCTTGCCCACGTCCTTAGCTGCGGCCACGTTGCCACCGGTCTTGCGCTCACCCTTCTTGCCCTCGGCGGAGCTGGCAAACACCAAGGTTTTGCCCTGCATGTCGTCTACCAGTTGCACGTAAATGTGGTTCAGCGACCGGTAAACGTTCAGACGCGGCCGTTCTGGTGTGCCCATCATGTTCTTGCGGATGCGTTTGTGAACTCTCTGCCGTGTTTCGTTTTTCGATGCTCGCGTCAGCATGGTCTCAAATCCTTACCCCGGGTTTCTATAGCGGGCGCCGTACTGATTAGGTAACTGGGTAATTTTTTAATTGAGTAAATTGAAACCACCACCCATCGGACAAATTACTCACTTACCCGATCCTTCGCTTCGCTCAGGATGATCGCTGCGGACTCAGACACCCGCAAAACGCGATCACTTGGCCCCGGTCTTTCCAACCTTCTTCTTCAGGCGCTCGCCCACGTAGCGCACGCCCTTGTTTTTATACGGATCAGGCGGGCGCAAGCCGCGCATTTCGGCGGCCACCTGCCCGACCTTTTGGCGGTCAATGCCGCTTACAGTCAGGCGCGTCTGCTTGGGATCAATGGCTACGGTCACGCCGGTGGGCAAGGGATACTCGATTGGGTGCGAGTAGCCCAGGCTGAACACCACCGTCTCCTTGCCCTTCAGTTCGGCACGATAGCCAATGCCCACAATTTCCAGTTCCCGAGTCCAGCCCTTGGTCACGCCCTCAACAGCGTTGTTGACCAGGGCGCGTGCCAGTCCATGCAGCGCCGCCTGGTTGTCATTTTCGCGCTCCGCCACCAGGTGCCCGTCTTTTTGGTCGATCTTGATGCCTTGCGGCAGGTGGGTTTCCAGCTTGCCTTTCGGGCCCTGCACCGCCACGACGTTCCCCTGGATGTTGACTTTCACTTCCTTCGGGATTGGGATCGGTTTTCTTCCAATTCTCGACATATAAAGACTCTCTAGCTTCTCGCTATGCTTTACCACACCTCGCACAGAATCTCGCCGCCCACGCCTTCTTTGCGCGCCTGACGTCCGGTCATGACGCCCCGCGGGGTAGTCAGAATGTTGATTCCCATGCCGCCCAGCACGCGAGGAATTTCGCTGCGCCGCACGTACACCCGACAGCCCGGTTTCGAAACCCGTGCCAGGTTGGAAATGGCAGCCTCGTCGTTGCTGCTGTACTTCAGATAAATCCGCAGCACCTTGTGCCCTTCTTCCTCCACGGCCTTGAAGTTGGCGATATAGCCCTCTTCCTTGAGAATGCGGGCAATCTCCAGCTTCAGTTTGGAGGCGGGCACATCCACCTTCTGGTGCCGCGCGCGGATGGCATTACGAATCCGCGCCAGTAAATCCGCGACCGGGTCGGTCAACCTCATCTTCTTGCTTCTCCTTAGATCGTCGTCCGTTTGCTCCTCTCAGCGGAGAACCTGCGGCGACGGACTTATTGCAGTTTCAATTTTCCTGTTTCGGTTCGGGACTTTGAGACCCGAAACTTGAAACTCGAAACCGGCTTCACCACGACGATTTCGACACGCCGGGAATCTCCCCACGCAACGCCAGCCCGCGGAAACACAGACGGCAAATGCCGAATTTGCGCAGGTAGCCACGCGGTCGCCCGCACAACTTGCAGCGGTTGTGCTGGCGCGTCGAAAACTTCGGTTTCTTGTTTACGTCCTTAACGTATTTTGCGGTTGTCGCCATAATCCCTTTTTTGAATTTGTAATTTCACAATTTGTAATTGGTTTGCCCATCATCGGCCAGCCAACCAAATTACAAATTGCAGATTACTAAATCACCTCAGGCCCGGAACGGCATGCCCAAGTGGCGCAGCAAGGCGCGCGACTGATCATCCGAGGCAGCGGTGGTCACAATGGTGACGTTCATGCCCTTCAGCTTGTCCACCTTGGAATAATCGATCTCTGGAAAAATCAACTGATCGCGCAGACCCAGCGTGTAGTTTCCCCGACCGTCAAACGACTTCGTGGAAACGCCGCGGAAGTCGCGCACGCGCGGCAGCGCCACGTTGATCAGCCGGTCCAGGAACTCGTACATGCGATCGCCGCGCAGCGTCACCATGGCGCCGATCGGCATGCCCGCGCGCACCTTGAACGCGGCGATGGATTTTTTCGCCTTGGTGATCACCGGCTTCTGGCCCGTAATCTGCGCCAGGTCATTGGACAACGGATCGAGCAGTTTGGCGTTCTGCGTGGCTTCGCCCAGTCCCATGTTCACCACCACCTTGTGTAGGCGGGGTGCAGCCATGGGATTCTTCAGCTCGAACTCCTTCATTAGTGCGGGCTTGATCTCCTGTTCGAACCGCACCCGCAGACGCGCCGGCTCCTTGCCCCGCGCCTTCGCTTCCTGCCGCTGTTCCGGTTTCGCTTCCGCTGCTTCCGTCTTTCTTGGTGGTTTCGCCATTTCTCTACTTCGTTTCTCTCACGGTTTCGGAGTGTTTACCGGTTCGTGAGGTCCTCAATGTACAAATTACTCAGTAACAAATTCGCGAGATCCTTCCCTGCGCTCAGGATGATCGCTGCGGGCTCCCGCTTCGCGACGCCCGAAAAGCGTGATCACTTTTCCAGCGTCGTGCCGCACTTCTTGCAAACTCTCACTTTGCGGTCGCCGCGCATCTCGTGTCCCACGCGCACCGGGCCGCAACTGGCGCACACCAGCATCACATTGGAAATCGAAATGGGGGCTTCCTGGTCGGCAATGCCGCCCTGGATGTTGGCCTGCGGATTGGGGCGCACGTGCTTTTTCACCATCATCACGTGCTCCACCAGGATCTTGCCTTCATCCGGCAGCACGCGCAGAACCCGCCCCTGCTTGCCCCGGTCACGCCCTTTGATCACCTTCACGGTGTCGTTGTGGCGGATGTCTACTCTCTTATGCGTTGTGGTCGTTTGATGCATATCTAAGAACCCTTTTACCGTAGTTCCAATGTTTCAAGCTTTCGCAGGTTTCAAGGTTTCAGAGGCCGCTACTTGAAATTTGAAACCTGCTCTTACAATACTTCCGGCGCCAGCGAAACAATCTTCAAAAACCGCTTCTCGCGCAGTTCGCGCGCCACCGGCCCGAAGACGCGCGTGCCCACCGGCTCACCCGCCTCATTAATCAGTACTGCCGCGTTCTGATCGAAGCGAATGTAAGTGCCGTCGCGTCGCCGGTGCTCCTTGCGCGTGCGCACAATCACCGCCTTGACCACCGTG
>DATFDP010000274.1:0-11632 GCA_035252015.1 Terriglobales bacterium | reverse complement strand
GTTCGCTACGGTGGGTGCTGAAACGCGGCTTGCGCGAGGGATTCACCGCTTCGCCGGCAGTCCGAATCGCCGGGCGCTCCCTGGCTGCGTGCGACCATTGCCGGAATTTACAAGAACATCTCCCCGGCACCCAGTTTGACGGCATGATTGTGCGCATTCTTACCCGCCAGTTCAAAGCGGAGAAGGTGAGCACGCGCGGGAGCTAGACAGCCTCGGAAGACCGCGCGAATACACTCATGGCCTTTACCGCAGTCACCCCGCCCACCTCTTAACCTGACGCGCTACAGCTAAATGTGTGTGTTTGTGTGAGTGTGCCACGCGAGGAAACACGCGAAGTGGTAAACTCTGGCGATATCTGATGGCGGAATAAACAGAACCTCCACCCGAGTTCAGCATCAAATACTGACAAGCGTCTCGGGGAATGTTTGCCACGACTCTTTCGATCACCTTTTCCATCGTTTCTTAGGCCTCTTTGAACACGTAACCCAGCAGGACACGGAGCCGGGCAAGTTCTTCGCGGCGAAGCTCAAAAAAGGAGAATTGCTATATGGCATTAATGCGTCCGGATCCAACCTTTTATCCTTCCCCGCGTATGGCGATGCAAGCCCCACCGGAAAGTCTCGCCTATGTGGCGCTGCTCAACGTCGGCAACCATGGCACACCCGATGCCATGGGCATTATTGATCTCAACCCAAGCTCCTCAGGATACGGCCGGCTCGTGGGGCAGGTGGACTTTCCCCGTGGCGATAACGAACTGCACCATTTCGGATGGAATGCCTGCAGCGCCTGCCTTTGTCCACAGGCTTCGCATGCGCATATGGAACGCCGGTACCTGATCGTGCCGGGCATCGGCTCGTCGCGGATCTATATCCTAGACACGAAAGAGAACCCCAAGCAGCCGAAGATTGTGAAGGTGATCGAGCCCGAGGAGTTCATCAGGAAGACCGGTTACACTTCGCCCCATACCATTCATTGTGGCCCCGACGGCGTTTATGGCAGCGCACTCGGCTCCGCCAGCGGAGACGGCCCAGGCGGCATTTTCCTGATGGACGCGAATACCTTCGAGCTGAAAGGCGCCTGGGAACAGGAGCGCGGGCCGCAGCAACTGGCCTACGACTTCTGGTGGCACCTGGGGCACGACACCATGGTGACTTCCGAGTGGGGTACGCCCAACATGGTGAAAGATGGCCTAAACCCGGAGTTGCTGCTGGCGGGAAAGTACGGACACCAGATGCATATCTGGAACCTGGACAAACGCCGCCATGTGCAGGAATTGGACCTGGGAGCGGAGCAGCAGATGGTGCTTGAACTACGGCCCGCTCACGACCCGAAAAAGACCTATGGGTTTGTGGGCGTGGTCATTTCGCTTAAGGACCTTTCATCTTCAGTGTGGATGTGGCATCGAGAGGACGGCGGCAGGAACGGCAAGTGGGCCGTCCGAAAAGTCATTGAAATCCCGGCCGAGGCAGCAGACCCGGAGAAACTGCCGCCCTTGCTTAAGGGCTTCAAGGCCGTGCCGCCGCTGGTATCGGACATCAACCTGTCACTCGACGACCGCTGGCTCTATGTTTCCTGCTGGGGGACGGGCGAGTTCCTGCAATACGACGTTTCTAATCCCGCCAACCCGAAGAAGACGGGCTCGGTCCACGTCGGCGGCATCGTGCGCCGCGCGGCTCACCCGAACAAACCCAAGCAGGCGCTCAACGGCGGGCCGCAGATGGTCGAGATCAGCCGCGACGGCAAGCGCGTCTATTTCACCAATTCACTTTACTCTCCATGGGACGAGCAGTTCTATCCCGATGGCGTGAAGAGCTGGATGGCAAAACTTGATGCGAACCCTAACGGGGGAATGAAGTTGGATGAAAACTTCTTCGTCCAGTTCGAGGGTGTGCGCGCGCACCAGGTGCGGTTGGAAGGCGGCGATGCCTCATCCGACTCCTACTGCTACTCGGAGGCGGGATGACGCACGCGGAGTTGGGCGCGACAGCCTTGTGGCTGATGGTGCTCCTCGGCGCCTACCACGGATTGAATCCCGGTATGGGATGGCTCTTCGCGGTGGCGCTAGGGATGCAGGAGGAAAAGGGGAGCGCAGTAGGAAAAGCGCTGATCCCGATCGCTATCGGTCACGCGCTGGCCATCGGCGTGGTGGTGATGGCAGCGGCATTCCTGGGATTGATGTTGCCGCGCGAAGCGATGCGCTATCCCGTCGCCGCGCTTCTTATCGGCCTGGGAATCTTTTCCCTGGTGCGGCATTACCACCCGCGCTGGGTCCGCATGCAGGTGGGCTTCCGCGATTTGACCTTGTGGTCGTTTCTGATGGCCTCGGCCCACGGCGCCGGCTTGATGGTGGTACCGGTGCTGCTAGGCAGCAGCACGGTGGAAGCGGCCGAAGGCACTGCAGGTCACGAGCACGCCGCCATGGCGGCCACGCCAGCTAACGCGCTGATTGCCACCGCGATCCATACCGCCGCCTACCTCGCGGTCACCGGCCTGGTGGCATGGGTGGTTTATCGCAAGCTCGGTTTGGCGATTCTTCGCAAGGCGTGGCTCAATCTCGATTCTGTGTGGGCCGCCGCGCTCGTGATCACCGGAGTGGTTACCTTGGCAATCTAGACTTCCGGCCTTAGGCCGGCGCTTTGGTTCTTAACTTTTATCGGGCTCTGCGAGAATCACACTTATGCAGGTCAAACCTTTCCGGATCGAACACTACTTCGCTAAGCACGAGTTTTCCGCCAGGTATCTGCTGAGCAGCTCGGATGCCGAGTCGCGCACCATTCAGGAGGTGCTCGACCTTGAGCCGGCCACCCACGAACGTCTGCTGCGGCACTGGTGCGGCTATACCGAATCGCCAGGCGCTCCCTGGCTGCGTGCGACCATTGCCGGGATTTACAAGAACGTCTCCCCGGAGCAGATACTGGTGGTCTCCTCCGCCGAAGAAGGAATTCTGCTGGTTTACAACGCGCTATTGGACTCTGGGGACCACGCCATCGTAGAAACTCCATGTTTTGAAAGTGGGCTTGAGCTTGCCCGCAGCACGGGAACGGAAGTAAGCGAATGGCACCGCCAACCTGACCAGGGCTGGGCTCACGATGTGAAGGAACTGGAGAAGCTCATCCGCAAAAACACAAAAATCCTTTACATCTGCACGCCGCATAATCCACTGGGGCTGCTGATGCCCAGAAACGTTCTGCAGGAGGTGGTCGAGCTCTGCCGCGACCGCGGGATAATTCTGTTCTGTGACGAAGTATTTCGTGAACTGGAACACGATCCCGCCACACGCCTCCCGGCGGTATGCGAACTCTACGAGAACGCTATCAGCCTTGGCTCCATGAGCAAGACCTACGGACTGCCGGGGCTGCGCCTGGGCTGGCTGGTCACACGCAATCCTTCTTTCATTCAGCGCTGCCTTGAGGTCCGGTTCTATACGACGATTTGCAACAGCGCCCCCAGCGAATTTCTTTGCGACGTTGCGCTGCGGCACCGTCAGGTGCTGATTGATCGCAATCTGGGAATTGTGTGCCGCAACCTGCCCCTCCTGGAGAAATTTTTCCGGGAACATGAGGATCTGTTCGAGTGGGTCAAGCCGGATGCCAGCCCGATGTGCTTCCCACGCTTCAAGGGCTCGCAAAGCACATCCGAATTCTGTGACGACGTGGTTCGCCAGACGCAAGTGATGCTGCTTCCCGGAACTGTGTATGACGAACCGCACCACATCCGCTTCGGCTATGGGCGGAAGAACATGCCGGAGGCACTGGAGCGACTGAGCTCTTATCTCAGGTCACGGTTTGCTAGCCAGAGAATGTCGGCGGATTGATCCCGCCGCCAGCGTCAACTAGAACTGGGAAGCCCTGCTTACCGAGTTATTCGGGCGTGCTCGGGTGCGGGTTCCGCAATTCGCTGGCAGCGCGGCTGGCAATCTTATCCATGAGCCGCGATACGAGAGCATCTTCGGTAACAGTGTCTTGTTCGGTAACGATGCCCGAAGCCCACGACTCCGGATCGCCCCCACGCACAATCCGATAATCGACGGTTGCGTCGTGAAGCTGCCCACGGGTGGCACGCTGGTCGATCTTCCCGACAGTCACGCCGGCGCCGATTGCGCCCGGCGGCATGGTGCCAACTCTCGGAGTGCCGGCTGGCTCTACGTCAACCAGCTCCGTATAAAGGACGAAGCCGCAGCCGTCCTTCTGCACCTTGGGATCAGGGCCGCTGCTAGAGTCGAGGGCCACAGCCGTAATCCGTGCCGCGGTACCTTTCTTAACTTCCTTCTTCCTATTTGTTCTCTCCAGCGCCCTCATCAATTCTTTCTGCTGCCATTCGGGACTTACTGCTGAATGGGAACGGTTTTCCAGCACGGCGACACACAACCGGATGGGCTCTGCGTTCTGAGCGGCAAGCGCGAAGCAAGATGAGAGAACAACTGCTGGCAGGAAAAGCACCAGGTGCCGCATAGTCTGGCCTCCATTCTACCGGACAGCAAAATTGTACCTCTTGCGAACAACCGGCGATCCCTTACCTCACATATGAGCGCTATTAGTCGTCGAAGCCATCTGCGCCACAAGAAGCATTGACCTTGTGTATTGTTTCGCTCGCAGCCGAAACGCTTCCTGCCGTTTGGTTGTGAGCAAGCCACCTTTTACAAATTGGTGACAATTCTCTCGCTCCCTTTCCGCATAGCACGACTCAAACCCCCAGACGCTTCGAAAGCAGGCTTCGAAATTTAGTACTCGTAATGCAGTCACCGCCGACGATCACCTGGAGAGAACCTGCTCCGCGTAAGGCGGTTTCATTTGTGCCAATCGAAGATACAAGGACCCCCTGAGCGTTTCGACTACACCACGAATGATGGAGATTTGCGTGACGGAATCAATACTTACTTATCGCGGCACTGTCTATCCCTGGCAATGCGACCATATGGGTCATATGAACGTGATGTGGTACGTAGCAAAATTCGATGAAGCTTGCTGGCAGCTTCTCTCTGGGATAGGCATCTCAGGCTCTCGCATGCGTACTGGGCGCGTGGGTATGGCAGCCGTCGAGCAGCGCATCGAGTACAAGCAGGAAGTATTCGCTGGTGATGTCCTCAGCATCCGGTCGAAAGTACTCGAGGTTAGGGAAAAATCGGTCCGGATGCAGCATGAGATGACCAATGATGAAACCGACGAGTTGACTGCGAGGATGGAGGTTGTCGGCGTCCACCTCGATTTCTCAACCAGAAAAGCGTGTCCATTCCCGGCCGATTTGCGGGCGCGAATATCTGCTATGGCTGTGGACGAGCAAACGCCCTGTCTTAATACTTTGGCAGAAACGAACGTTGCTCACACGGCAGAAGACGAATGCGGTCGCGAAATCCGCTTACCACGAGCACAGGACTTTGTGAGGTAAGGGCTAGTAGGCGAACCCGTCAGGCTGGCTGATGGCCTCGTTGTGGGCTTCCTTGTCCACGAACTGGCGGCCGGCGGCCAGCGCCTGGCGGTCCAGTTCCAGCAATTGCGGGTTGCGGACTTTGGCTTCCAGCACCGCCACAGCAGTTTCAGAAGAGAGACACTCGGTTTGTTCCAGCAGCGCTCCCAGCAGCACCACGTTGGCCACCTTTCCCGCGCCCAGGCGATCGGCAATTTCCGTGGCAGGCAAGCAGAACACGCGCGCCTGTGGGGCGGCAAAGTCTTCCGGCAACTGTTCGCGGTTGTAGAAGATGAGACCGTTCTCCGCCACCTGCGGCGCGAACTTGCGCAGCGAAATTTCATTCATGGCGACCAGCACGTCGGGATAGGAAATCAGAGGTGAGCCAATGCGCTCCTGCGACAGGCAGACGTGGCAATGGGCGCTGCCGCTGCGCATCTCCGGGCCATAGGAAGGGAGCCAGCTCACCTCCAGGCCTTCACGCATACCCATTTCGGCAAGCAACTGGCCGAGCAGCAGCACGCCCTGGCCGCCGAAGCCGGCAATCTTGATGCTCAGGTTCTTCAGGTGGTGCCGGGGCTTAGCGGCAGCCTGCGCCGCAATGGCGATTTTGTCGGTGGTCTCCTTTAAGCCGAGAACCTCGGCCACCGAGCGCTGAGGCGGATTCTTGCCGTCGGGAATGGTGGGCTTGCGGTCCCGGAAAACGTTGAGCGGGAAGATGGGAATCATCTTTTCCGCCACCCAGCGGCGCGCGTCCACCGGCTGCATGTTCCAGATGGTGGGGCAGGGAGAGAGGATTTCGACAAAAGTGAAGCCGGCGCCGTCGCGCTGCAGTTCCAGAGCTCGGCGCACAGCGCGGCGCGCGCCCATGATGTGCTTGTTGTCGGAAAGCGCGACCCGCTCTACGTAAGCGGGCGCCTCCAGGGTGGCCAGCAGCTCCGACATGTGCAGCGGGAACCCTTCATTGCTGGGACGGCGGCCCCAGGGGCTGGTGGTGCTGGTTTGGCCCACCAGCGTGGTGGGCGCCATTTGCCCGCCAGTCATGCCGTAGATGGCATTGTTCACAAAAAACACGGCGATGTGCTCGCCGCGGTTGGCGGCGTGAATGATTTCCGCGGTGCCGATGGCGGCCAGGTCGCCATCGCCCTGGTAGGCGATGACGATCTTGTCGGGGCAGGCGCGCTTCAGCCCGGTAGCCGCGGCGGGAGCGCGCCCGTGCGCCACCTGCACGTTGCCCAGGTCGAAGTAGTAGTAGGCGAAAACGGAACAGCCCACCGGACTGACAAAAATGGTACGCTCCTGCAGACCCAGGTCCTCAATCGCCTCCGCCACCAGCTTGTGGGCTATGCCATGGCCGCAGCCGGGGCAGTAGTGCGTCTGATGCTGCAGTTCCGACTTGCGCACGAACTGGTCGTAGAAAATCTCCGAGCGGGAATGAAGGAGGTCGTATCCGGGTTCGGCCAGCACCGCCTTTTCGTCTTCCACCATGAATCTCTCCCGAGCTGAATCGTCAGCTCTTCTCACGCCAACGCCGCCAGCCGCGACAGCAGCTCTTCGTAAATCTCTTCCGCCAGGGGCACATTGCCGCCCACACGGTTGTAAAACTCCACCGGAATCTTGCCGTTCACCGCCAAGCGCACGTCCTCCAGCATCTGGCCGTTGCTCAGCTCCACATCGAGCAGCGCCGCGCAACGCGCGCCAGCTTCGGCCAGCGCCTTCGAGGGGAAAGGCCACAGCGTGATAGGCCGGAACAGGCCCACCCGGAGCCCCTGCTGGCGGGCTTGCTCCACCGCGGTGCGCAGCACGCGGGAGACAATGCCGTAGCCGACCAGCAGGACCTCCGCATCTTCGGCCATGTAAGTTTCGTAGCGCGGCTCCAGTTGCGCCGCCCGCTTGTACTTGGCTTCCAGCTTGCGCTGGTGGGCTTCCAGGTCGTCTGGCTCGAGGTAAATCGAGGTCACCAGGTTAGGGCGGGTCTCCGGCGTGCCCTTGACGGCCCAGGGCTTCTCCGGCTCCTGCACCGGCTTCAGCTCCAGTTCCAGGGGCTCCATCATCTGGCCGACGAAGCCGTCGGTAAGAACGATGGCGGGATTGCGATACTTATCGGCGAGCTCGAAGGCCAGCACGGTGAAGTCGGCCATCTCCTGCACGGATGCGGGCGCCAGCACGATGTTGCGATAATTGCCATGGCCTCCGCCCTTCACCATGGCGAAATAGTCGCTCTGCTCCGGGGCAATATTGCCCAAGCCCGGCCCGCCGCGCACCACATCCACAATCACGCAGGGAAGCTCAGCACCCGCAATATAGGAAATGCCCTCCTGCATCAGGCTCAGGCCAGGGCCGGACGAGGCGGTCATGACGCGCTGTCCGGCGGCGGCCGCGCCGTAAACCATGTTGATGGCGGCGACTTCGCTTTCTGCCTGCAGGAAGGTGCCGCCCACCTGCGGCAGGTAGAGCGCGGCGGCTTCCGCGATCTCGCTGGCCGGCGTGATGGGGTAACCATAGTAGGCGCGGCACCCGGCTAAGACGGCCCCCTGGATGATGGCAACGTTGCCTTTAGAAAGCTGGCGCATGCGGGCCTCCAGGTTGGGTTGCGGGCGGCGCTGCCGCCTTCTTGGCAGCCGGCAACCGGTACACGGTGATGGCGCCCGGCTCGGGGCAGCAGTAGAAGCAGATGCCGCAGCCGGTGCAGTCTTGGCCGGTGTAGCGCGCCGGATGCACACCGTAGGCGCTCAGCTCCGGCGCCAGCTCCAGGCACTTGGGCGGGCAGGAATCCACGCATAACCCGCAGCCCTTGCACTCTTCAACGTCAATCGTGACCTTGCCACGCGCTGCCATGTTCACCTCGCTGCCGCCATAGCGGCCGGGCGCTGCAACCACTTGGTGCGCTCGCAATACTCATAAAGTTCGGAGCGGAACTTGGGATGAGCAATCTCAATCAGCGCCTTGGCCCGCTCGCGTATGGACTTGCCGTGCAGGTAGGCGACGCCGTACTCCGTAGCCACGTAGCGAATGAGCCCGCGCGAAGTCACCACGCCGGCGCCGGGATTGAGCATGGGCACAATGCGCGACAGCTCGCCATCCTTGGCGGTGGAGGAGAGGGCGATAATGGCTTTTCCATTTTTCGAGCGCGAAGCCCCGCGCAAGAAGTCCACCTGCCCGCCAATGCCGCTGTAGAAATACTGGCCGATGGAATCGGAGCAAACCTGCCCGGTCAGGTCAATCTGCAGCGCCGAATTCAGCGCCACCATGTTGTCGTTCATCGCGATACGGTAGGGGTCGTTGGTATAGGCGGAAGGATGGAACTCAAAGATCGGATTGTTGTCCACGAAGTCAAACAGCTCGCGCGTGCCCAGGACAAAGCCAAGAATGATTTTGCGCGGGCGAAAGCTCTTGCGCTCGCCGCTGATAACGCCCGCTTCGATCAGCGGGATCACATTGTCGGAAACCAGCTCAGTGTGAATGCCCAGGTCGCGCCGGTCCATAAGATAGGGCAGAACGGCGTCGGGAATGCCGCCGATTCCGGTCTGCAGCACAGCGCCATCTTCAATCAGGCTGGCCACGTTGCGGGCAATGGCGCGGTGCATCTCCGTAATCACCGGCTTAGGCAGCTCGCATAGCGGGCAGGAGACCTCGACAAAGGCATCAATCTGGCTGACGTGGATGAAGCTGTCGCCATAGGTGCGCGGCATCTGGTCGTTCACTTGCGCGATTACGTGACTGGCACAACGGGCCGCGGTTAGCGTGGTATCAACGCCCACGCCGAAGCTGCAGAAGCCGTGAGCGTCGGGCGGCGACACCTGGATGAGCGCCACGTCAATGGGCACCTGGCCGGTCTCGAACAGGTTCTCCACTTCGCTGAGAAAAACCGGAGTGTAATCGGCGCGGCCGTCGTTGACCGCTGTCCGCACATTGCCCCCGATAAAAAAGGCGTTATGGCGGAAGTGGCCCGCCATTTCTGGGGCGATGTAACCGGCGTCGCCCAGGGTGAGAAGGTGGACAATCTCCACGTTCTCCACCTCCGGCCCACGCCGAATAAGGGCTTTGACCAGCACTTCGGGCTCGGCGCAGCCGGGATGGATGTACACCCGCATGTCGGAGGTCACGGCCTGCACCGCTTCTTCCGAGGTGCGCAACTTCCGTTTGTATTCAGTTATCCATTCCATGGCGTTGCTCCCAATTCAAGCTGCTCCGTGGCGCGCGCCGACCGCATGGGCTGCGGCGGCGTGCTCGTGACCGACTGCCGCGTAGTAAACAGCGCGGTCGAAGAACTGGTCGAGCAGTTGCAGCAGCTCCAGTTCGCCAAACACCTCGACCGGGCGCTCCACAACCGCTTCGCGAAGGAGATATTCCCAGAGCGTGTCTTTGGTCAGAACCAGGGCAGAGATCAGCTGTGTGAGAGGCACGCCCTGGGCAGCGCGCCGGGCGCCAATCTCCTCATAACGGTGTTGCACGTCGGCTTCGGTCTTTCCCAGAAGCCACTCCCCCAGGTTCTTGTAGACTTCGCTCACCCGGGCGCGCAGTTCCTCCTGCGGCACGTGGGTGATGTAGGCGCTGGTTTTGTCGCTATGTTTAACGTTTTCCAGCAGGTTGCGGGCAAGCTGGTCAGAATGTGCTTCGATCAGGCGAACCAGGCGATATGCGAGCAACATGGCAGTCCTCCACCAACCCCGCCTCCAGTTTCGAGCTTAAAGGGGCGAAAGACGGTGACAAACATCACGAAAAGGGGTGACTGGAGTCACGGTGGTAAAGCGCGGCTGCGGTTGGTGACGTAAGCATGCCTCGAAAACCTGCCCTGCCGACTCGTTGGTGCCCTGTCCGAAGAGATGCTGAAGCATTTAAAATAGCGGCGGAGGTACGATGACTCTGCTGCAGATTGATTTTCCTAGCCATGGTCCTTGGGGCGAGGATCTCACAAAGATGGCCAGCGCGCTGGCTCACCACTTGAACAAAACACCAGGTCTGGTCTGGAAAATTTGGACGGAAAACAGCCGCACTGGGGATTGCGGCGGTGTTTACCTGTTCACGGATGAAAGCTCTGCCAACGACTTCCTGAAGGAACATCTGCCACGCCTTCATTCCATGGGAATCAAGGATGTCCGAGCGAAGGTTTTGGATGTTAACGAGAGCCTTTCGCACATCACCCGAGCGCCGATCGCGGCTACTGCGGCGAAAACGGCGTAGCGAAGATGTACTTAGTTAGCATGATCAGGCATTCATGTACTTTCCAAAAGCTGCCCCAATTCCGGTGCAGAACGCAATCCTAATGTCTGTGAAGGGCCGATTTATCCCCAATCATGCCAAAGTCACACTTTCCAGTTTGCCGACCACCCGAGGACGACGCAAGCTGGTTGATGTAGGAGTGCACCTCTTCATCTTCGGGAACGTCCCAGCCAAAACGGCCGCGCTCGTCTTGCGTATAACCGTCCACTGAGCTCAGCATTGAGTGGAGCAAATTTGCCATGCCTCGCACCTTCCCTGCACAAGGATTTTTTGCTTTCGACAATAGTTCACGGTTGTTCGAGAGCCGTCAATTGCCGTGCACAGGCTGTTGGAAACTTCTATACAAACCTGCGGGCGGGCAAAAGTTCAGCCGCGCCTGGCGTTCCGTGTCCTGGCCTGGAGGGTTCCTGGACGCGGGGCGCGCGGCGCGGCTGAAGCCTGGCCTTCTATCGGGTTAGGTCAGAAAGAACTCGCGCGTCACCTTCACCCATTCCTGGTCCGGCATTTGGCTGGTCAGGTCGGCCATGGCCACACCGCCGTCCTGGGCCAGAGCGCCCAGCGCTGCCGGCATCAACCGCTGCAGCCGGGAGCCTGATTCTTCTGTCCACCAGCGGGCCAGCGCGCCTCCCAGCAGGTTGCGGAAATTGGTTTTCGCATCCGGCGATTGCACGGTCACAACCCAGCCTTCGCCATAGGGATCACGGGAGGCCAGGTCGGGATCGAGCAGGACCGCCTCGTTAATCTCGGCAACGCTGCCCTCGACAGGCGAAACCATGTCCACGCCGGTGCCGTCGCGATATAGGGTCCAAATCTTCTGCCCCTGGCGGAGCCATTGGCCGCGCTGCGGCAAAGTGATGCGCTCGATTTTGCCCGCCAGCTTGGAGGCGAAATCGTCCATTCCTACGCGCACCAGCGTAGGGCTCTCATTGAGCGCCCAGGTGTGGCCGGGGTGATAACGCAAATTGTCCGGCACCTGGAAGCCACCCACCAGGCTGGGCTGCAGGCG
>DATFDP010000273.1:0-23549 GCA_035252015.1 Terriglobales bacterium | reverse complement strand
GCCATTACCCTGCCCCGCACCACAACCGGGTTGCAGCTGGCCTGCGCTTTGGTTATGTGCCCGCATGACGGCGTCACCGAACTGGATCTGGCGAATCTACTGCTGGAAAGACTGGAAAAAGCTAAAGCCGGGAGTCAGTAGGCAGGACTCGAGAGTCAGCCTAACAGCGCCTTTTTTGGGCATGCGGTGCAAATGGCAAAAATACGTATTCGCGCAATTTGAGGAATCTCCAGGCGGGTCGTGGGGTCAGGTTAGACATAAATGCGAAGGCGTTGGAGCATCGTTCTACCTCTTTGTGGCTTGGGACTGTTCGCGTTGGGTGCCTTTCAGGGTTGGCGCTTAAACCATCATTTACGCGGTAATCATCCGACCCGATATTTCTATTGGTTGTCTATCCGTCTGAATTCAGACCCGCTCAACCATCACCCGGTGCCGAGAATGACAGGACCATGCAGCGGTGGAAAGCACGATTGCGTCTCGTGGGACCCGGACTATGTTTGGATTGATCCCGGATGGGGCGCGAAAGCATTCATGCTTTCTGCATTACCAGCATTTTTCCTCAGTGGAGTAGTGGTCCAAAGCTTGGCTCGATTGGGCATTAGCGAAGTGGCCACGTTCTTCGTATCCATGCCCGTATTTATTCTTGCTTGTTTTATCTGATAGGTTGGTGGCTTGACGCTGGCAAAGGCGCTCATCGCTCTCCAGATAGTGCCCAGCATAATTCGCCTGACGATAAAATTCAAATGTCATGTTGAGCGAGGGCGCACGTCCGAGTCGAAAGACCCTTGCGCTGAGAGGCTGGCGGCACTGTCTCAGGGAATTTCAACAGAGCCCGCAATCACAGAAACGTATGGAAGAACTCCTTGGGACGATTGTGACGGGATCAACTGCGCAGAGGTGCTTCGACTGCACAGGCCGATTCGCGAGCGAATCGGTCTGTTCGCTCAGCATGACATTTCCTGAGATGTGTTGCTAGGCTACCCGGCTGACAGACAGGAGTCCGTTCGCAGAACCGAACAACCTGCTGACTCCTGACCCCCAACTTCCGACTACTGCTTCTCCCGGTCATCTCGCCGCTGCAGTGTCGGACGATCCCCTTCCCCGCTCTTCTCAGTTTTGTCGGTTTTCTTGGTGCGGCGTAGGCTGGGCTGGTTCTCCTTGGCCGGGCCGATGGTTTTGCGGCGATTCTCAATAGCGGCCAGCCGCGTCTTGACTTCGTCAAACTCCGAGGTACTGACCATGTACTGATCGCGCGCCGGCAGAATGCGCGCAATTTCCTGCTGCGTCTTCTTGATGCGTTCCGGCGTCTGCGGGTGGGTGGAAAACGCCTTGGAGAGCGTTCCCGGCTTCTTCTTTTCCTTTGCCTGGAGCTTCTCGAAAAACGTTACGTAAGCCTGCGGGTCATAACCCGCCTTGTACATATATTGCAGGCCCAGGAAGTCCGCCTCCTCCTCGAAGCCGCGGGAGAAGCGCAAGAAGGTTAACGGCAGACCGATGCCGGCCGCCGAGCGCACCGCGTACCCGATGCCGCCGCCCACGAAAATGAGCGGAATTGAGGCCAGGTTCACCAGGTTGCCCCGCGTCATCTGGCGAGTGGCATGGCGCGCCGCCACGTGCGCGATTTCATGCGACATCACGCCGGCGAGCTCGGCTTCTTCATCCGCCGCCAGCACCAGGCCTGAATTCACGTAGAAGAAGCCGCCGGGAAGAGCGAAGGCGTTGACCTCGTCGGAATCAACCACCTTGATGGTGAAGGGCACCTTGGCGTCGGAGTTGCGCACCAGGTTCTGCCCCACGCGGTTCACGTACTCGCTGACCACCGGGTCGTTCACCATCTTCACGCTCGACTCGATCATGGCGGCATATTGCTTGCCCATGGCGACTTCTTTTTCGATCGAGTACCAGTTGCCCAGGCCCTTGCCGCCCATTCCACGGTCGCCGATAGCATTCACGTCATCTTTGCTGCCTGGTTTAACCTTGGGCTGCTGTTTCTGCTGGGGAGCAGTCGGCTGGGCCTGCGCCGCAGGTGCGGAAGGCTGCGCCTGCTGGCTGGCCGGCTGCTGCGCAGTTTGGGAAGCACTGGAAGGGGTATTGGGTTCGGTCTGGCCGAAAGCTCGGGGAAAGAGCTGAACGCAGAACCCCAGGACAAGGGTGCACACCACGGTGCGAAACTTCATAAGCTGACTCCTGCGGGGTGGCTCTAGCGAATTATAGGCTTGTCGCACGATGAAAATTCAGTGATTCCGGTCACGACAGGCGGCAGCAAAGGAGCTAGAGAGCCGAGTGCAGGCCTGTGGGCCGGTCGGCTGCGGGACGCACCTGGGGACGCCTGCGGCGACGTGACTCCCGCACTTTGAGGATTTCCACCCGGGAGGCACGCCACTCCCCCTTACCGTCCTGGCTGGCTGTCACCCGTACTTCAGCGCCCTCCTTCAGGCCCCGGGAGGGATCTTTGGCCCGCAGATGCACAGGTACGCTGCTGGCGTACAAGACCTGGGCGTGGGAAACTTCGGCCCGGCGCAGGTTCCCGTTGCGGCCGGCTACGTAAATCCAGCCCTGCGTCGGTTCGCCCGTAGGCGCATGGACGATGATCCCGCGGAAGGTTCCGGAAATTTCCGCCGGAAGTGGCAGCAGGAAAGCAACAAGCAGAGCCGGCAAGAGAAGTGCCCACCGCTTCATGGCCAGATAAGATGCTGCTGCCTCGGCATTTCGCCGCCTCAGAACCTTGTGCGACTTTAGTCGTAATATTCCAGCCCCAAGTGCGTGATCAGCTCTTCCCCGCGCAGGTAGCGCAACGTGTTCTTCAGCTTCATCAGCTGGATGAACAGGTCATGCTCGGGGTATAGGCCCGGTACTGTCATAGGCGACTTGAAGTAGAAGCTCAGCCACTCCTGAATTCCGCGGCAGCGCAGTTCGGAAGTGCGCTGCGCCAGGTCCAGGAACAGCACCAGGTCAAGCACAATGGGCGCCGCCAGAATAGAGTCGCGGCACAGGAAATCAATCTTGATCTGCATCGGGTAACCGAGCCAGCCGAAGATATCAATATTGTCCCAACCCTCTTTATTATCACCACGCGGCGGGTAATAGTTAATGCGGACCTTGTGGTAAAGCTGGCCATAAAGCTCAGGGTATAGCTTGGGTTGCAGAATGTGCTCCAGTACGCCCAGCTTGGACTCCTCTTTGGTCTTGAAGGAGCCAGGATCGTCCAGCACCTCACCGTCGCGGTTTCCCAGGATATTGGTGGAAAACCACCCGCCCAGCCCCAGCATGCGGGCTTTAAAGCCGGGTGCCAGGATGGTTTTGAGCAGGGTCTGCCCGGTCTTGAAGTCCTTACCGCAGATAGGCGCCTCGTTGCGCCGCGAAAGCTCCAGCATTACCGGCAGATCCAGCGTGAGATTGGGGGCTCCGTTAGCGAAAGGCACGCCCTCGGAAAGCGCTGCATAGGCGTAAATCATGGAAGGCGCGATGGATTCGTCGTTCTTCACCAGCGCCTTCTCGAACACCTCCACCGATTCATGCACGCGCCCGGGCTGCAGGAAGACCTCGGTGGAGCCACACCAGATGACAATCAGGCGCTCCGCCCCGGAGCTTTTGCGGAATTCGCGGATGTCCTCGCGCACCTGCTCGGCCAGCTCCATTTTGTTCTTGCCCTTCTTCACGTTAGGGCCGTCAAGCTTTTTGACGTAGTCGTGGCTGAACACGGCTTTACGCGGCTTCACTGATTGCAGGAAAGGCTTGATCTGGTCGAGCAGGCTCTTTTCCAGCACGCCGGCTTTGGTGGCGGCGGCGTACATATCGTCTTCGAAAATGTCCCAGCCAGTGAAGACCAGGTCATTGAGGCCGGCCAGGGGCACAAACTCGCCGATTTTTGGAGAACGCCTATCGGTGCGCTTGCCCAGTCGAACCGTGCCCCACTGGGTGAGCGAACCGACAGGCTTTGCCAGTCCGCGGCGCACCGCTTCCACGCCGGCCACAAAGGTGGTGGCTACCGCGCCCATGCCGGGGATCATCACCCCCAATTTCCCTTTAGCCGGGCGGATTTCGCCGGGCTGCACTTTCTTTTCTGCTGCCGATTTTGCACTACTCTGCCGCGTGGCCATCAGTGCCGTCCTATAGAAATGAAATTATGTCGGGAAACAAACCAACAATCTTCTCGTATTTACCGGCGGGTTGGCAACTTACACTGTGAGTTGCGCGCGTGATACAAACGGGCGCACGGAGAAGATGTGCCTGAAAAAGTTGCGTTAGTTACCGGATCGTCCAGTGGCATTGGCCTGCTGACAACGGTGGAACTGGCGCGCGCCGGGTTCCGCGTAGTCGCCAGCATGCGCGACCTCGGACGTCGCCAGCGCCTGGACGAAGCGGCGGCTGCCGCGGGCGTAGCCTCTCGTCTGGACCTGCGTCGCCTAGATATCACCGAATTCGATCGCGTTGGCGACTTCGTCGCCCAACTCGATCGTGACTATGGCCGCTTGGATGTTCTGGTGAACAATGCCGGCTATGCCATGGCCGGCTTCGCGGAAGACCTGTTGCTGGAGGAACTTCGACAGCAGTTTGAAACCAATTTCTATGGCTCGGTGGCGGTCACCAAAGCGGTGTTGCCTATCATGCGGCGGCAGCGCAGTGGACACATCATCATGGTGTCCTCCATCGGCGGCCGCATTTCCGCACCCGTAATCGGAGCCTATGATTCCTCCAAGTTTGCCCTGGAGGGCTGGAGCGAGTCGCTGCGCATTGAGACTCGCTCCCTGGGGATTCGCGTGGTGCTGGTGGAGCCAGGCTCCTACCAGACTGACATCTGGGAACGAAATGTGCGCGTAGGCAGCGTCGCTCTGGACAGCAGTTCTCCCAACCACGAGCGTGCCGGCCGATTCTCAGAGATGGTGAAGAAGGTGCACAAGGCCGATCCGCTGCCGGTGGCCAAGTTGATCACCCGCATTGCGCAAATGCCGAATCCGCGGCTGCGCTATCGCGTGGGATTCGATTCGCACCTGCAGTTCTGGCTGCACACGCTTCTCCCATGGACGATATACGAAAAGCTGGTAATTCGGGCGACCAAGATCGGGTGAAACAAATTGAGTAACGGGTAATCGGGCAATTTGTAATCGCGCTAACTGGCACTTTGTGCTGCGGGTGCGCTTGCCCGCGTGACCAAGAAATCAATTACACATTCACTCAATTACAACCCGCCGTTCTGCACTGGGTCATCAGCCCGGATTCTTCCCTGCCAGCGGGTCCAGACGAACACGACGATCCCAATCAGGATGACAGCGAGGATAACGGCGTCGAACCGATGGAACCATATGCGCAAGCGTGGATCGGTATCCCAGCGCTGCCCCAGTTTCATACCCACATAAGCCAAGCCGAGGCACCAGGGCCAGGATCCGATGAAGGTGTAGAAGTGGAATTTGGGCTGATTCATGCGCGCCACGCCTGCGGGAAGCGCGATGAACGTGCGGACTACCGGCAGCAGGCGGCTGATGAACACAGTGATGTTGCCGTAGCGGGCAAAGAAGCGCTCCGCCCAATCGAGTTCGTGACGGCTGAGCAGAATATAGGAGCCGTATTTCTCCACCAACGGGCGCCCGCCGTAGTAGCCCACCGCATAGGCGATCGCCGAGCCCAGGTTGCATCCCAGGGCGCCCACGGTGGCTACCCACAGCAGCTTAAAACGGCCCACATAGACCAGGTAGCCGGAGAATGGCATGATGATTTCCGAAGGCAGCGGAATGCAGGCGGACTCGATGGCCATCAGGGCGGCAATGCCGAGATAGCCCCCGGCAGAAATCACGGAAATGATGAAGGCGCTCAGCGCCGCGATGATTTTGGCGGTCATTGGTCGGAAGGCAGGAGCAAGAATTCGGCTTTCGTTTGAGCTCGCGAGGTCAGCGATTCGATTATACGGGGGTTGGCAGTCCACGGTCGACGGCGGACGGGCTCAGATTTCGAACGATTGCAATGAAAAAGGAAAGCTCCGGCCCTGCCTTCAATTCTGAGACTGACTCCCGACTACTGACCCCTGACTCCGGATTCTAAAACTGCCCTTCCTGGGTAAAGGTGTAGCCAGGCAGGCTTTGGCCCTGGGGGCTACGCAGCACTTTTACCCGGATAGTATCGGTGGTAGTAGCGCCGGAATCGGCCTGGCGCAGGATGGCAAACTGGGCAAAAACCTCGTTATATAGCTTAGTTACCAGGTAGTTCTGGCCGCTTTGGTCGTTGCGCCACACTTGCCCGAGCTGGATGGATTTCACTGCCATTTTTCCCTTCTCCCCAAACCCAGAGTAGCCAGCGCAGAGCAGCAGAGTCAATGACATGGGGGTTACGAAAGTGAGTTGCGGATAGGCAGTACCCAGTACCTAATACCTAGTAATTAGCAGATGCTGGCTTTTACCGTCTGCCGTATGCCCGAGCGCTGCAATTTCTCCCTCCCCGTCGCCCGGTACTACAATATGGGCCCATGGCCCCGGTCACCCGCACTGAAGCCGAAAGTAACTCGCCCTATAACCAGGAAGTACGCCGGCAGCTGATCAGCTTCTCGTTCTACAAGGTGATGCCGGAATGGCGACGCCTGCCGCGCCCGGAACGCGACGACCACCGGCGCGAGGCCGCTGAGGTGCTTCGCCGTTGGTCCAATTACAGCGAACTGCGCCTGATTACCTATTCCACTGTTGGCCTGCGATCGGATTCCGACTTCGTGCTGTGGCGGATTTGCTATTCGCTGGAATGCCTGCAAACCATGACTTCCGAGCTGCTCACGACGCGGCTGGGTGGTTACCTGCAAACCTCCTACTCTTATCTCTCCATGACGAAGCGCTCGCAATACCAGATCGGACCGGAGCACGAAAGCTACGACTTGCGGGGCGCCATCAAGCCGGGCGCGTTCAAATACCTGTTTCTGTTTCCCATGGAAAAAACCAAGGCCTGGTACGCGCTGCCCTTTGAAGAGCGCCAACGCATAGTGCAGGACTTCATCCGCATCATGGACGATTTTCCCCGTGTGCGCCTGAACGTGATGTACTCTTTTGGGCTCGACGACCAGGACTTCATCGTAGCCATCGGGAGCGACTACCCCGAGGATGTGCTGGACATGATGCAGCAGATGCGCGAGGCGGAATCCACCGGCTATAACCAGCGAGACACACCGGTGTTCACCTGCCAGCGCACTACGATTGAAGAAATGCTGGAGCGGCTGGGCTGATGGTACGCGGCGTCATTCCCCGCCAGCCGGCCAAGAGCGGCCGCCACGAAGGGCGTGCCACCGCCGTTCGCGCCGCTCAGTCCCGCGGCGCTTCCCGCCAGACGCGGAATGGCGCCCACAAGGCGGCTCCTCCGTTTCCTAAGCCCGCGGCCAAAGCAGCAGCCAAACCTGTACCAGCTCCCAAAGGCTACCAGCCAACTGCTCAACAAAGGATTAACGAAATTCTTAAGCGGCTGGACCAGACCTATCCCGGCGCCACTTGCGCGCTGCACCACAGCAATGCCTGGGAGTTGCTGGTAGCGACCATTCTTTCGGCACAGTGCACCGATGTGCGCGTGAACATGACCACGCCGGAATTATTTCGTAAATATCCCTCGCCGCAAGCCTTCGCTGAGCTGAAGGCGGAGCAGTTGGAGCCGGACATCCGCTCTACTGGATTTTTCCGCAACAAAGCAAAATCGCTGGTGGGCGCAGCCAAGAAGGTGGTAGCTGCGTTTGGCGGGCAGGTGCCCGCCGAGATGGACAAACTGCTTTCCCTGCCGGGGGTGGCGCGCAAGACTGCCAACGTGGTGCTGGGGACGTGGTTTGGAAAGGCCGAAGGCGTGGTAGTGGATACGCACGTCTTTCGCATCACCCGCCGCCTGGAACTGACGAGCAACACCGATGTGCAGAAGATCGAACAGGACCTGATGCGCGTGATCCCGCGCGAAAAGTGGATCATTTTCTCTCACCAGATCATCTGGCATGGGCGCAAGCTGTGCATAGCCCGCCGTCCCAAGTGTGCCGAGTGCCCGCTGGAAAATCTGTGCCACGCCGCCGATAAAACATGGAGCACGGTGGAAATTCACAAGGCGGCGAAACCCTGAAAACCGGGAGAGGTAGTCAGGAGTCAGTAGTCAGCCGAAAATTGAGTAATTGTGTAATTGAGCAATTTGGTAATGAAAAGCTCCACGCCATGCATGCGACCTCACCCGATTATTCTCTGGGAAAAAGGATTTTGGGTGGAGCAGCGCTTTAGCGCTGCAGCTATGAAGCATTGTTTCAAAAAGGCTTTAGCCGCTGAGGTATCAGATGATCCCGTCCCAAGTGAGAGTTCTTACCTGAGGGGCTAAAGCCCGCAATTTCTTGCTGCTCCAGTTGCAGCGCTGAAGCACTACGCCACGCAGAACAAGAGGCAGCGAAGCCACAATTCCACAAAATTTGGAGCGGGCGCCCCGCCCGCGATGTGCCGGCGGGACGCCGGCACTACACGGTCTGCTAAACTTTTCTGCTTCAATCCCATCAACGGAATTCTGCGTCATGCGTATTCTTGCCTGCTTTGTTATGTTGGTTTGTATGAGCACCCTTACCCTGGCACAGCAGCTGGCCACGCCCAAGTTCCTAACCGACCCGGCGGAGATCAAGAGCGTGCCCAAAGCTGATGTGCAGAAGTTCACCGTCGAGAAGCTGTTCATGACGCGTGCCATTGGCGGCACGACATGGTCGCCAGACGGCAAAACCATTGCCTTCACCACCAACATCAGCGGACGTATGAATCTATGGACGGTACCGGCCGAGGGCGGCTGGCCCACGCAGCTCACGGTCAGCGACCAGCGCCAGTCCCGCCCGGCGTGGTCGCCGGATGGTAAGTGGATCGCCTACATGTCAGACCACGACGGCGACGAGCAATGGGACATTTTTGTAGTGTCGCCGCTCAGCGGCGAAGTGATCAATCTGACGCAGACGCCGGAAATTGCCGAAGAGGACCCGCAGTGGTCTCCCGATGGGAGCATGCTGGCATACATGGTCAAGCCTAAGACCTCCTCCACCTTTGAAATCGACGTGATGAATTTCACCACCCATGAGGTGCGCCACCTGACCAGCGGCACCCCCAAAGAGCGCGGCAACGTCCGCCCCTTGTGGTCGCAAGACGGCAAGTGGATCGTCTACACGCAGGTGCATGCGAAGGGCACGGACTCTGATATTTATGTGGCGGAGCTTGCCAGCGGCAAGAGCACGCGCCTGACCCCGCACACGGGCGAGCAACTCTACTCAGCCGACGCTTGGTCGCCCGACGGAAGGAAGGTGCTCATTACCTCCAACGCGGGCAACGGCTACGAAAACGTGGGCCTGCTGGATATTGCCAGCAAAAAGATTGAGTGGCTGACGCAGGACAAATGGGAGATCCAAGGCGGTGATTTCTCTCCTGATGGACAGACCGTCATGTGGACCGCCAACGTAGATGGCAACACGGATATCTATTTTCATGACCTTCCCAGCGGTAAAACTGAAGCCTTGCCCCTGCCAACGGGAGTGAACGAACCAGCCAGGCACGAGCGCGCCTTCACGCGCGATGGCTCGCGCCTGCTATACATCCACAACGGGCCCAATGCCCCCGCTGATGTCTGGGTATACGATTTGGCCAGTAAGCGCTCGCAGCAGGTCACACATTCGCTGGTGGCCGGCGTGCGCAGCGCGGACATGGTTGAGCCTTACCTGGTTCACTATCCCAGCCGTGACGGCAGATTTCAGATTTCCGCCTTGGTATATGTGCCGCACAACCTGCCGCAGAACCATCAGAGCCCGGCAGTGGTGTATGTGCACGGCGGCCCCACCTCCCAGACGGTGAATCTGTTCAATCGCGGGATTGAGTACCTGGTGAATCAGGGCTACCTGGTAATTGCACCCAATTATCGCGGTTCCACCGGCTATGGCAAGGAGTTCCAGCAGGCCAACCTGTACGACATGGGCGGAGGCGACCTGCAGGATGTGTTGGCCGCGGCCGACTGGATCAAACGCAGCGCTTACGTGGATCCCAAGAAGCTGGTCATCATGGGTGGCAGCTACGGCGGCTACCTCACCATGATGGCGGTCACCAAGGCACCGGAAATATGGGGGGCAGGCGTGGCTATTGTGCCGTTCGTGAACTACTTCACCGAAGTGCAGAACGAAGATCCAGTGCTGCGCGAAATGGACCTGGCCACCATGGGCGATCCGGTGAAGAACAAGGCCCTGTGGGAAGACCGCTCGCCCATTTTCTTTGTGGACCGCATTAAAGCGCCTCTGCTGATTCTGGCCGGCGGGCACGACCCGCGCTGCCCAAAATCCGAATCGCAGCAGGTGGCGGACGCCATCAAAAAGCGCGGCGGAGTGGTGGACTTGAAAATTTATGAAGATGAGGGCCACGGCTTTTCTCGCGTGCCCAATCAGATTGACTCCTGGGAGCGCATCAGCGATTTTTTGCAAGCGCACGTGCCGCCCGCCGACTGCGGCTGTTCACTGAATGATTGAGTCAGTACGCGGAAGGTAACCCGTTGCCTGGCGTTTGGACCACCGAAGGTTTACTGGGTGGAAAACTTGTAGGTCGTGGTTGAGCGGAACCATCGTCCCGCCTTCAGTTCAGTGGAAGGAAACTTGGGCTGATTGGGCGAGTCGGGAAAATGCTGCGTCTCCAGGCAAAAGCCGGAGCGATGCGGATATTTCACTCCCCCCTTGCCCGCCACCGTGCCATCGAGAAAATTGCCGCTATAGAACTGGACTCCCGGCTGCGTAGTCCACACTTCCAGCACCCGCCCGGAGCCGGGGTCATAGGCGCGGGCAGCGAGTACCGCCTTGCGCGCGGGATTTCCGTCGAGAACGAAATTGTGGTCGTAGCCGTGTCCCAGCTTGAGCTGCTCGTAGTCGGAATTGATGCGGGCGCCAATGGCGGTGGGCTTGATGAAGTCGAGGGGCGTGCCCCTTACACTGGCAATCTGGCCGGTGGGAATCAGATTGGAATTGACCGGGGTGAACCGGCCGGCGTGTAACGTCAGCTCCTGCTTCAGAATGTTGCCGTTCCCCTGCCCGGCCAGATTGAAGTAGGAGTGATTAGTCAGGTTAACCACAGTGTCCTTGTCCGTGGTGGCGGCGTATTCAATTTTGAGGCTGTTGTCATCGGAGAGGGTGAAGCGGACATCCACCGACAAATTTCCCGGAAAGCCCTGCTCGCCATTCTTACTCAAGAGGCTCATCTGCACCGCCGCCGCCGAAGGGGTGGAAACGTCTTTTGCCGTCCACAGCGCCTTGTTGAAGCCGGTCGTGCCGCCGTGCAGGGTATTATCGCCATCATTCTTAGGCAAAGTGTAAACGTGGCCGTCGAGCGTGAACTTGCCGTGCGCGATTCGGTTGGCGTAACGCCCAACAGTGGCTCCGAAATAAGGCTTATTGACGGTATAACCTTTCACACTGTCGTAACCGAGCACCACGTCTTCGATCTTGCCGTGCCGGTCGGGCACTCTCATGCGCACAATGGTGGCACCGTAATTGGTAATGGCTACTTCCATTCCGTTCTTATTGCGCAGGATGTAAATATCAGCTCCTCGTCCGTCTTCGAGTTTCCCAAACGCCTCCTTGTGCATCCGGTTGTTGGCAGCTGCCCTTTCGAATTTCGGCTGGTATTGGGCGAAGGTCATGGATACGTAAAGCGCCAATGGCAGAAGCAGCTGGGCACAAATGGCGATGCGTTGCACGTAACCTCCTCGGCTGGCGAGCAGCGGAGTTCACCCGCTCCGCTGCGAACTAGGAACGGTAATGCCTGTGCCGGGTTCCGGTCAACTTTCCCCAGCCCGGATTCCTTATGCGCGGCTGTGGTAAACTCGGCGTCCCTTTCGGGGCAAGCTCAGTTCGGACGCCAGAGATGAAGCGTGCCGTCTCACCTCCTCGTGTAGTCAAGGTGGAAGACCTGCGCCGAGTGGCGCAGCGGCGCGTGCCGCGAGTGGTGTTCGATTATCTGGATGGCGGCGCCGATGGCGAAGTCACGTTGCGCGAGAACTGCCGCGCGTTCGAGCAGGTCACCTTCCGCCCACGCCACGCGGTGGCTGTGCCCACCTGCGACCTGCGCACCCGCGTGCTGGGCCTGGACCTGGCGCTTCCTTTCCTGCTGGCGCCTGTCGGCTACAGCCGGGTGATGCACCGAGACGGGGAGTGCGGCGCGTCAAGCGCTGCCGGCAAGGCCGGCACTGGGTACATCCTATCGACACTTTCCGGACACCGGCTAGAGGATGTGAAGGCTGCCTCCACCGGCCCGGTGTGCTATCAGCTTTATCTTCTGGGCGGGCGCGACGCGGCAAAGGACGCAGTAGGGCGGGCGCGGGCCGCAGGTTGCGCGGCGCTGGTGGTCACCATTGATACGGCGGTTGCGGGTCTGCGCGAACGTGACGTGCGCAACGGCATGGTCGAACTGCTGGGCGGCAGTCTTTTCTCCAAGCTGCCCTATATTTCGCAAGTGCTCACGCGCCCACGCTGGCTGCTCGATTTTCTGCTGGATGGTGGCGTGCCACCCATGGCCAACGTTGTGCTCGCCGACGGCAAGCCACTGCCGCTTATTGACGTGGGCGCTGCGCTCGCCGCTGCCGCCGTCACCTGGGAGGACTTACGCTGGCTGCGCCAGGCCTGGCCCGGCCCCATTGTGGTGAAAGGCGTGCTCACCGCCGAGGATGCGCGCCGCGCCGTGGATGAGGGCGCCGCCGCGGTGGTGGTCTCCAACCATGGAGGCCGGCAGCTGGATTGCGTTTCGCCAACTCTGCGGGCCTTGCCAGAGGTGGTAGCAGCGGTGGGGGACAAAACCGAAGTGCTGATGGACGGCGGCATCCGCCGCGGCAGCGACATCGTGAAAGCCATCTGCCTGGGCGCTCGCGCCGTGCTGATTGGGCGGGGCTACGCTTACGGTTTGGCGGCAGCAGGGGAAGCGGGGGTTACTCGCGCCATTCAGATATTTACCGCCGACCTGGAGCGCACGATGCGCCTGCTGGGCTGCGCGTCCATCCGCGAACTCGACCGCTCTTACGTAGAGCTTCCTGCGGAATGGCTGCAAAGGTCGTCGCAGGCCTCCGCCTAATGCGTGAAAACCGCAGAGGACGCCAAGCACGCCGAGTCCGTAAGCCTCTCGGGAAGGTGCTTTATAGGAAATAGTAAGTTTTCCTCGGCGTCCTCTGCGTCCTCGCCGGTTACGGTTTGGTTTTGATTGAAGTGGAGCAGGATATTTTCCAGCAAATTCTCAACCCGGCCGGCAACATGTGGGTCACAGTGCTGCTCGCGCTGGTGCCGCTAGCCGTGCTGCTTTTCCTGCTGGCTGTTGTGCGCCTCACTGCCTGGCTGGCCGCCATCATTGCGGGAGTTATAGCGCTCGCGCTGGGCGCCCTGGTGTGGCATGCCCCCTGGGGCGGCATGTTGCGCTCGTATTGCTATGGCGCGCTCTCCGGTGCATGGGTGATTGACTGGATCACGCTCTGGGGCCTGGTGATCTTCAACACCCTGGTGGTGACCGGCGACTTTGCCCGCTTCAAGTCGTGGATGGTGCATCACGCCACCGCCGATATTCGCGTGCAAACCATCATGCTGGCCTGGGCCTTCGGAGCCCTGCTGGAAGGGTTGGTGGGATTTGGCTATCCCTGGGCGGTGGTGGTTCCCATCCTGGCGGGGCTGGGCATCGCCGACCTGGAGGCGATTCGCATTGCCGCCCTGGCCAATAATGCGCCCGTCTCGTATGGGGCCCTGGGTGTGCCCATACTGGCGCTGTCTGTGGTCACTTCCCTGCCGGTTATGGCGCTTTCCGCTTCTGTAGGAAACATTGTGGCCGTTCTGGCGTTGTTGCCACCCTGGGTTTTGATTTACCTGGTCAGCGGCTGGAAGGGCGTGCGCGAAGCCTGGCCGCTGGCGCTGGTAGGCTCTTTCTCCTACATCGCAGGACAGTGGCCGGTAGCGCATTACCTTGGCCCATATTTGCCAGACCTGAGCGGCGCCCTGGTGTCCTTCTGGGTGCTGTTCGCGTTTGCGAAAGTGTGGTCGCCAAAAACCATCCGTGGCTTCGGAGGGGCGCCGTTAGAATTCGTGCCGCGTGAGCCGGAAGCGCCAATTACCGCGCAAGCCGGCCTTTCTGTCTGGCTGCCCTATATTGTGCTCATTGCAGTGGTGGTGGCCTGGACTGGGCCCTGGTCGCACTTGCCTTCTATCAGCCTGTTTCACTTGTCGGAGACCGCCCGCTCCTCGGTGACGCAAAAGATCATTGCATCCACATTCAACTTCAATCCGCTGAGCGGTGGCACCTCGATTTTCGCATCGTGGCTGTTGCTTCTGGCGCTGTTGCGGCCTGAAGCGAGCACATTGAAGCAGGTGTTCGCCAAAACCTTTCACCAGATTTGGGGCGCATTCCTGGTAGCCCTGTTCGTGTTCGCCCTAGCTTATACGTTCGTCTATACCGGAATGGCCAACTCGCTGGCCTTCGGGCTTTCCAAGACGGGCGTGGTTTTCGTGGTGCTGGCGCCGATCCTGGGCTGGATTGGTGTGGCGCTCTCCGGCAGCAACACTTCTACTAACGCCATGTTCGGCCCGGTGCAGGCAGTAACTGGGCGATTGCTTAATCTGCCGGTCCTGCTGCTGCCTTCGCTGAATTCCGTCGGCGCCGAAGTGGGCAAACCCATAGCTCCGCAAACCGCCAGCGTGGGCGTTTCCACCAGCAAGTTTGTGCGCAGCGAGGGCGCGGTCATCCGTCACAACATGGGCTGGACGCTCATCATGCTCGGCTACCTGGTGCTGATCGCCCTGTTTTTCTACTTCATGCTGCCCAATCTAATGTCGTTGTGAGTTGTAGCGCCGTGTTTCGTTCTAAAATCGTTAGAAATGAAAACCGCAGAGGACGCTCAGGACACGGAGATTTATTCGTCGAATCCATGCGAGGAAACGTCAGCCGGTATCGCCCCAGCTACCAGGTCCGGCACTGGAATGAAAAGGCTTCCTCTGCGTCCTTTGCGTTACTCTGTGTTGTAGTTTTAGTTTAACGGCCCAACGAACAATTCTGGCCATGAACGTGCCTGCCTATCTCGCCCGCATCGGCTATTCCGGGCCGGTGACACCCACGGCGGAGGTGCTGCGCGCGCTGCATCGCGCCCACATGCTAAGAGTTCCATTTGAGAACCTGGACATCCCGCGCGGCCGGAAACTCGTGGTTGACCAGGAGGCCTGCGCGCGCAAGATCGTAGATGAGCGCCGCGGCGGCTTCTGTTACGAGATGAACGGCGCCTTCGCTGCCCTGCTGCAGGCCATTGGATTCCAGGTCACGCTGCTCTCCGCGCGCGTGGTCCGACAAGACGGTTCCTTCGGCCCGGAGTTTGACCACCTCACACTGCGCGTAGACCTGGACCGGCCGTGGCTGGCCGACGTGGGATTTGGCGATTCATTTGTCGAGCCGCTGCGACTACTGCCTGGGATCGCGCAAAAAGACGGTAGCGAGATTTACCGCATCACCGAAGCGGTCAATGTGCTGCAGCTTGAGAAATGGGATTCCGCAGAAACCTGGAAACCGCAGTATCGTTTCTCGCTTCAAGCCCGCCACATAGGTGAATTCGCGGAGATGTGCAACTACCATCAGACTTCGCCCGAGTCGAGTTTCACGCACAAACGCTTGTGTAGTCGCGCCACACCCGACGGCCGAATCACCCTTTCCGACATGAAGCTGGTGATTACCCGCAACGGAAACAAGGAAGAGCGGACGCTCTGCTCCGAGGAGGAGTGGCGCACGGTCCTGCGGGAATACTTCGATGTTATGCTCGATTAGCTTCTCGTCCTCAGTGTTGCCGGTTGCGTACAAACCCAACAGCTAAGAGCGGATCGTCTCAGCGACCCTTGCATTATCTTTAGCCCGACCGCCGCCGACAAACTGCACAATTTCCAGGCGATCTCCCTCCTTTAGGTGAGTTTGCACCCACGTCTCGCGGCGCACGATTTCCCGGTTCAACTCCAGCGCCACCCGGTCTGGCTTCATCCCTAGCTGCTCCAGCAGCGCCGCCAAGGTCAGGCCCGTCGCCAGCTCTCGCTGCTCGCCATTGATCTGTACCTTCATATTGTGATTGTAACTGTAAGAAACCACAACCTCCGAGACGCAAGGCGCGCGGAGGCTTGATTAGACGTTTTTAAAACTAAGTCCGTTTGAGCACCCAGGCTCGTAAATAAGAGGAATAAAAAAATTGCCCTTTGCGGTTGTGGTTCTGGTCTTACGCGCGGGCGGCCTTGCGCAGGCGGAACTTGCGCGTGACGATACGGCCGCCATGGGTCGCCTGCACTAGAATGTCGGAATCAGACAGAGTTGGCTCGGCCGCCCCCAGTTTCAGTTCCGCATCTCCCGAGGAGTCCGTGGTCGCCTGAGAGTATAGAGGTTCACCTTGGGCGCGCTTGAGGCGTGCGGTCACCTTAGCCCCTTCCACGGGAGCCTGGCCATCGCTCACCCGGATTTTGACCGTCAAACCGTCCGCCGAGCGCAGTGCGTCAGCATTGGTCCACTGCAGCTTGAGGCCACTGGGCACCATGGGGATTTCCTGGTCGGGGCGCCCCAGCACCCCCTCCAGACGGCCCTCGCGGATGGCGTCCAGCACCGACTTGTGCTGCGCTCGCAGGCTTTGTTCCAGCTGTTTTTCGGAAGTGCTGTCCTGCTGACCACTCTGCTGATAGGGGGTGGCCAATTTGCCAATGCAGCGGCCGCGCACAAACACCTGCGTTTGCAGCAGGCGCTCGTGTTCCCGGGCTTCGCTTTGTACGTGATAAACCTTGTCTTGGTGCTTCACATCGGTGTTAAAACCAAAAATCATAGCAACCTGCTGCTGCGTACCCGCGAGGATACCGCTCCCCGCCGCTGTCAGGCCTCGCTCCCTTGACAGTGGCAACAGTCAAAACCTAATCTAACTAGTTTAGCCCTTGTATTGGCCGCGAATTATATACAGCCAGCTCTATGCCGGACAATTACTTCACTCGTTACCTGCCATTGTTAATCTACTTCGTCTTTGCCGGGGCGCTGGCCACTGTCATTGTATTGTTATCCTGGATTTTCGGACAGCGACGGCCCACCCGGGCCAAGATGCAGCCCTATGAGTGCGGCATGGCCCCGGTTGGCGATGCCCGCGAGCGCTTCTCCGTCAAGTTCTACCTGGTTGCCATGCTCTTCATCCTGTTCGATGTGGAAGCGGTTTTTCTCTACCCCTGGGCCATCCTGCTGCGGGAGCTGAAGATGTTCGGCTTCTGGGAGATGCTGGTTTATATCGGCATTGTGCTGGTGGGATTCTTCTATGTCTGGAAGAAGGGCGTGCTGGACTGGTCCTCCACCCGGGGAGAGTCGCTTTAGATGGCCATTGACTCTGCTATCACCAAACTAGATGACCTGCTGGAGCGCACGGCGGTAGCCGTGCTTCTGGCCTGGCGGAGGGAGGCAGTGCAGTCCGCCCGGTTCGACCGCAATGAACTCACCATTTATGTGGAGCGCAGCGCCATTCGCGAAGCCTGCGCCATCTTGAGGGATTCGCCTCAGGCGCAAATCAACTTTCTGTCTGATCTGACCTGTGTGGACCTGTACCCCTCCGAACCCCGCTTCGAAGTGGTCTACCACCTGCTCTCCATGAAGCGGAAGGAGCGGGTGCGGCTCAAGGTCCAGCTACCCGGCGCGGATCCGAGCCTGGAATCCATCACTGGCGTCTGGCCGGCGGCCAATTTTTTCGAACGCGAGATTTTTGACCTGTTTGGCGTTCGTTTCCAGGGACACCCCTACCTGCGCCGCCTACTCATGCCCGAGGACTGGGAGGGTCATCCTCTGCGCAAGGATTACCCGGTCGAAGGATATCGGTAGCCATGGCCCATCTGACCACAATGCCGACGCTTGAGCCGGGCCAGGATCGCACGATGATCCTGAACATGGGCCCGCAGCACCCTTCAACGCACGGCGTGCTGCGCCTGGTCCTGGAAATTGACGGCGAAAACGTAGTGCGCATGATGCCGGATATCGGCTATCTGCACACCGGGATTGAAAAAACTTGCGAAGCCAAGTTCTACCAGCAGGTGGTGCCCCTCACCGACCGCATTGACTACCTTTGTCCGCTCACCAACAACCTGTGCTACGTGCTGGCGGCGGAAAAGCTGCTGGGGTTGGATATTCCTCCGCGGGCGCAATGGATTCGGGTCATGCTCAACGAACTGACCCGTATCAATTCGCACTTGGTATGGCTGGGTACGCACGCGCTCGATATCGGCGCCATGTCAGTGTTCCTCTACTGCTTCCGCGAGCGCGAAGACCTCTTGCGAATATTCGAGATGGTCAGCGGCCAGCGCATGATGACCTCCTACTTCCGCGTGGGAGGGCTGGCCCTGGAGCCACCCTTGGGCTTCTTTGAGCGGATAAAACAATTTGCTGACCGCTTCCCTGAGAAGGTGGACGAATACGAGGGCCTGCTGACCTCAAATCCGATTTGGGTCGAACGCACCAAAAAAGTGGCCTACCTTGCACCTGACGACGCCATCGCCCTGGGCGCTACCGGACCCACGCTGCGCGCCTCCGGCGTGGATTGGGACTTGCGTCGCGACATGCCTTACTCCAGCTACGACCAGTTCCAGTTCAAGGTGCCGGTGCGTACGGAGGGCGATGTTTTCTCCCGCTACATGGTGCGCGTCCAAGAACTGCGCGAGTCCAACCAGATTGTGCAGCAAGCGCTGGCCGGCCTGCCCGAGGGCCCTATCAAGGCGGACGCGCCTAAGGTGGTGCTACCCGAGCGTGAGAAGATGAAGACGCAGATGGAAGCTCTCATCTACCACTTCAAGATCATCACTGAAGGCTTTACTGTGCCGGCGGGCGAGGTTTATCAGGCGATTGAGTCGCCGCGTGGCGAGATGGGTTACTACGTGGTCAGCGATGGCACCGCCAAGCCCTACCGCGTGCACATGCGCTCGCCTTCTTACGTCAACCTGCAGGCGCTCTCCAAAATGTGCGAAGGTCGCCTGATTGCCGACGTGGTGGCCGCCATCGGTAGTATTGATATTGTGCTGGGCGAAATAGACCGGTAGTTGAGTAATTTTGTAATCGGGTAATTGTGTAATTGAAAATCGGCGCGAGGTGGTCAGCATGGCGTCGAGCCCGGAAGCTTACGAGAACGCACTAAGAAGTTTGCATTGCGCATCATCCGGCTGTTCCGGGCGTTACCCAGAGGTGGAGACGCTCAGGTTATTGGCAAAGAGTTTGCAGCAAGGGTTGGAATCGTAATGGAGAGGCGGACGAAACCGTGTTCTGGCTGGAGCTCATCGGCGAGTCGGGAATTCTTCCAATGACGCGATTGGAAGGTCTCTTAAAGGAGGCTCGGGAACTCTCGGCCATTTTCACGGTTTCTTACAGCACAGCTCGTAGCAAGAAATCGATTGCACAATTACCCGATTACCCGATTACACAATAATGAAGTTTTCCGATCAATTCGAGTCGCGCTTCACCTCGATGCTCGGCCACTATCCCACCAAGCGTTCGGTGCTGGTACCGACTCTGCTTTACATGCAGGATGAGCTCGGGTACCTGACCGACGAGGCCATCCGCGAGATCGCGCAGCGTCTGGAGTTGACCGAACTGGAAGTGCGCAACGTGATCAGTTACTACTCCATGCTGACCACACGTCCGCGCGGCAAGTACAAAGTGCAGGTGTGCCGCAACATAAGCTGCATGCTTTGCGGCGCCGACGACGTGATCGCCCACCTGAAAAAGCACCTGCGCGTCGGCCAGAAAGGCACCACGCCAGACGGAATGTTTTCCCTCGAAGAAGTCGAGTGCATCGGCGCCTGCAGCTGGGCGCCCGCCATGCAGGTGAACTATGACTTCCACGAGAAGCTGACAGCGGAAAGCGCGGAGAAGGTTCTAGACGAGTATAGGAGGAAAGAAAAGCAGTAAAAGAGATTTAAATCATTCAATCACTTAATCAGCTAGCTACTGCTTCTCTGCGGCTGATCCGAAGCGACTGAACGATTAAATGTCTGAATGAATCAATCGCTCAATGGCTGACTTGGTCTCCCATCCCGACGAGGTCAAGGTCGTCTCCCGGCGCTTCGGCCAGGGTGCGGCCAATCTCGACTGCTACCTGCAACTCGACGGCTATAAAGCAGTGCAAAAGGCGCTCAGCATCGGCCCGGACGCCATCATCAACGAGATGAAGGCTTCCAACCTGCGCGGGCGCGGCGGCGCCGGCTTCCCCACCGGCATGAAGTGGAGCTTCGTGCCCAAACAGGCGCCCAAGCCTAAGTATGTACTCTGCAATGGCGATGAAAGTGAACCCGGCACCTGCAAGGACCGCCTTATCCTGGAGCATGATCCGCACTCCGTGATTGAAGGCGTGGTGGTCGCAGGAATCGCCGTGGGTTCGCACACCGGCTACATCTACATTCGCGGCGAGTACCGCTATCTCTCTGAAATCATGCAGAAAGCGCTAGCCGACGCCTATGCCCGCGGCTTTCTGGGCAAAAACATATTTGGCAGCGGCTACGATTTCGACGTTTACTGGCATGGTGGTGCCGGTGCCTACGAAGTGGGCGAAGAGTCGGCGCTTATGGAGTCGCTGGAAGGCAAGCGGGGTGTGCCCCGCATCCGCCCCCCCTTCCCCGCGGTAGTCGGCTTGTGGGGTGGGCCCACCGTTATCAATAACGTGGAAACTCTGGCCAGCGTGCCTCACATCATGCTCGGCGGCGGCGAATGGTACGCCAGCCTGGGTACCCCCAAGAACGGCGGCACGCGCCTTTTCTGCCTGAGCGGGCATGTGGCTAGGCCCGGGGTTTACGAGCTGCCACTGGGTTACAACCTGAAGAAGATGATCTTTGAAGTCGCCGGCGGCATTCGCGGCGGCAATAAACTGAAAGCGGTCACGCCCGGCGGCTCATCCACCCCCGTGCTTAAAGCCGAAGAGTGCGACGTAGGGATGGACTTCGACCAGCTCATGAAGATGGGCTCCATGCTAGGCTCCGGCGGCGTGGTCGTGCTCGACGAAACCACCTGCATGGTCAAGTACCTGCAGCGCATCATGATGTTCTACCAGCATGAGAGCTGCGGCTGGTGCATTCCTTGCCGCGAGGGCACCGACTGGCTGAAGAAAACACTCAACCGTTTTCACGCCCGCGGCGGCGTGGAGAGGGACATCGGCAACATCCAGTATCTGGCGGAGAACATGCTCGGTCGAACTTTCTGTCCGTTGGGCGATGCCGCGGCCATGCCCGCGATTTCGATTGTCAAGAAATTCCATCAGGAGTTTGAGGATCATTTGAACGGCCGACCCTGCCCGTTTGAAGCGAAAACGGAGGAGGTGGCAGTACCGGCCTGAAAGTACTTTCGAGTTTCCATTTTCACAACTGGAAACCAGAAACTCGAAACTTGAAACTTGTCCTTATGCCTGAGGTAAACATCACGGTTGACGGCAAGAAGCTCTCGGTTCCCGCGGGCACGCTGCTTATCGAGGCCTGCAAGAGCGTGGGCATCGAGGTGCCCTCGTTCTGTTATTACCCCGGGCTCTCCCTGCAGGGCGCCTGCCGCATGTGCCTGGTCAAAATCGAGAAGATGCCCAAGCTGCAGACCGCCTGCACTACCGTGGTCACCGAGGGCATGGTGATAAGCACGGAGATTGATGAAGTCCGGCAGGCGCGCAAGGCCATGCTCGAGCTGCTGCTCGCTAACCACCCGCTCGACTGCCCGGTCTGTGATGCGGGCGGTGAGTGCGAACTGCAGGACATGACCTTCGCTTACGGCGCCGCCGAATCCAAGCTCATTGACATCAAGAATCACAAGGATGAGCAGCAGTGGTCGCCGGTCGTGTATTTCGACCGCCCCCGCTGCATCATGTGCTACCGCTGTGTGCGCGTCTGTGGCGAAGGCATGGATGTGTGGGCGCTGGGGACGGCCAATCGCGGATCCGCTCAGCTCATCGTGCCCAACCACTCCGATTACCTGGAGTGCGAAGAATGCGGTATGTGCATTGACATCTGCCCCGTGGGGGCGCTCACCTCCGGCGCTTACCGCTACAAGACCCGTCCCTGGGAGATGAAGCACGTGGGCACCGTCTGCACCCATTGCGCCGACGGCTGCAAGACCACCTTAGGCGTACGCCGCTCCCCTACTGGCGTGCAGATTGTGCGCGGCGACAACCGCGACAAGAGCGGCATCAACGGCGACTTCCTCTGCGTCAAGGGCCGCTACGCCTTCGACTTTGCCAGCCACGATGACCGCATCACGCAGCCGCTCATCCGCAAAGACGGCCGCCACGTCCCCGTCACTTATGACCAGGCCTATGAACGTATCGCGCTGCGCCTCAAGGAAATCGGCGAGCAGCACGGTGGGCAGGCCATCGGCGTGATCGGCTCCACCCGCACCAGCAATGAAGAAAATTATCTGCTGCAGAAGTTTGCCCGCCTGGTGCTGGGCACCAACAACATTGACCATCACCGCACCGCGGACTTTCCCGCTTTTGCCGGCGCGCTGGCGGGCAAGAAGGACGCTACCGCCACCATGCGCGATGTTTTTAACACGCCCGCGATTCTGCTCGTCGGCAGCGATCCTACCGAGCAGCACCCGCTTCTTGCCTGGCAGATTCGCAACAACGTGCGCCTGCACCGCGCGCGGCTTTACGTGGTCAACTCCTCACCCATCAAGCTGCGCCGCCAAGCCGCCAGTTTCACCAAAATTCCCGCTGGCAGCGAGCCGCAACTGGCTGCCTTCCTGGCCGGCGACGATTCCGCCGCCAACGCTCTGGCTTCCGCTGACACCGACCGCGAGGCGCTCACCGCCCTCCGCGATAAGCTGCGCGGCGAGCAGAACCTGGTCATCATCTTTGGTTCCGAACTCCGCGGGCGCGACGTCGAAGCGCTCGCCCGCTTCGGTTCTGCCATCTCTCGCGCCAAGTTCGTATGCCTAGGTGATTATGCCAACTCCCGCGGCGCCGCTGATATGGGACTCTACCCTGACCTGCTACCCGGCTACGTTCCTGCTGGCTCTGGCATGCGCTTTCACGAAGAGTGGGGGGCGCCACTGCCCACCGCGCCCGGCATGAACCTGCTGCAGATGATGGAGGCGGCCAAAGCCGGCAGCCTGAAGGCGCTGTACATCGTCGGCGCCAATCCCGTGGCCCGCTTCAACATTGATCCCTTCGCACTGTCAAAGACTTTCACAGTCGTTCACGACATGTTCCTGACCGAAACTGCGCTGCTTGCCGAGGTCATCCTGCCCGCCGCCAATGCCTACGAAAAGTCAGGCACTTTCACCAATACCTGCGGCGACCTGCAGTTGCTGAAGAAGGCCGGCGACATCACCACTGTTAAGAGCGACTTCGAAATGCTGCTGCGCGTGGCAGACCGCATGGGGTTCAACCTGCATCAACTGGTTCCCTTCCGCCAACCGGAGCGCGCCGACCTGGGCCAGTCCCGCGGTGTGCAATCGGGGGAGGCCGATCGGCACGCTGTCTGGCTGGAGGCGCACGGGCTCGAGCCCAAGCTCAGCCCCTTCGATCCCATCGCCATGCTCGACGAAATTCAGCGTTTGGTGCCGGGTTACGACGTTTCGCGGATTGAG
>DATFDP010000272.1:0-21564 GCA_035252015.1 Terriglobales bacterium | reverse complement strand
CCAGCCATAAAGGAACGCGACGAGATCGCCATAGGCCTCTCGCATGTACACGTATTGGCCGCCGGAGTCGGGATACATGGCGCCCAGTTCGGCAAAAGCGAAGCAGGCAAAAAGCGAGACCACGCCGCCCAGCACCCACACCAGGATGAAGTACAGGGGATGAGGCAGGGGACCCGCCACGTCCTTGGCAGTCAGAAAGATGGAAGAACCGATGATGCCGCCGAGCAGCAGCAGCACGGAATCAAGCAGGGAGAGGCCACGAATGAGGCTGGGCTTAGCGACGGCGGTCGGGGCGCTGGAATCGATTTGTGGCGAAGCGCCGGGTCGCGGGTTCATGGATTATCCAATGCCCAACTCGTCGGGCGCTTCCAGGGGAGTGCCGCAGATCCGGCAGATCACGGCCGAACAGTCGCCGCAGGTAAGCGGGTCCGTCACCTCGCGCGCGCAGTTAGGGCAGTAAAGCGGCTGGGGCTGAGTTCCGGGCCGGGCCTCCGGCGATTGCGGCATCGTGGATGGCAAGATACCAGAAATCCGGTCTCGGGTCTGTGCTGGAGTGATCGGCGGGATTAGAAGATCGCTCCGGGTTGCGGGGCTCAAGGCTGGGCAAAGCTCAACTGGTGCGGCACATTCCAGCCCTCCACCTCGACCATTGGTGCGGTCTTGCCGGCTTCGGTTGCAGGATAAGTAGCTGTGACCTGCCTTGTTTCACCGGGTAGAAGCTCGAAGTAATTGTCCTGCCAGAGCACGGGGAGGATTTCAGTGTCGCTGGGCGCCTCCGCACTCACTCGGTTGCTGACCGTGCGATTGACCTTTAGCCGAATGCCGAAGGCGAGCACGTGCGCTGGATTATGCAGAGTCACGGTGGTTGAGCCCTCGGCGTCTTGCAACTGGGAATGCGCCGTTACCTGCAAGTCCACATGTGGCAGCCGATTGAGGGCGGTGTAGTCGGCGAAGGTTTTAGTGGGCGCCCAGGTGGAGATGTCGTACTGGCCGGTGGTGTCCTTCTGCTCGCGGGCGAAATCAATAGTTTCCGTCGCCGTGGAGAGCCAGTAGAAATTTCTGCTCTTCTCTTGGCCATCAGACTGCAGCGTCAGGCTGACGAAATAGGTGGAGGTCAAGCCAGGGACTTGGGGCAACGTGAAGACGCGCGTGCTGCTGTCCGGGCCTGCGTCGAGGTTCGCATCCCGCGAAAACTTCTCGGTCATATCCAGGTTGTAAACCTTGGCTGTGACCTTCAGCCGCGGAAAGCTCTGGTAGTAGGAATTTACGACGACGATGGAGCGGTCATCGTAGGAATATTGCACGTGCAGGGGCTCACAGGCTTTCTTCACGCCGAAGTAAGAGCCGCCGGGGCGCAGATACCAGTCATACATGTGCCAGATCATGCTGGGCCAGGCGTTATTCAGCATCCACTGGATGATTCCCGTGGAGGTGTACTTGTTGCGGCCATAAGCCTCCATCATGGCGCGATGCGCTTCGTAAGCCTGCATCTGTGCCTTGCGGGAGTATTCCTCAGCCGAACTGGAGGGGCCATAGCGATGGTTGAGCGCCTCTGTGAACACGCTGAGCGTACGCGACATCCCGCCAGCGTGGTACTCCCAGACGGAATCAATGGGCCAGAGGTGGTCCGGCGGCAGCATGCGTCGCAGGCTCTCGATGGGCGGAATGGCAGGGCCGGGGCTGGTTTCGGTGTTGAAGCCGAAAGCTCCGCCGTGGCGGTGGTCGAGGTACCAGAATGATGGCGCCACATATTCGTAAGGGCCAGTCATCTTCACGCCGGTGGGACCTACCATTGTGGTCCTTCCGCCGGCGGAGGCAATCGCGGGGTTTGGCCAGTCAGACTGCTTCAGCACCTGCAGGTACATCTTCTCGACCCTGGGTGGCGGCGCAAAATCGCTGCCGTAAAGCCACACGAACACAGACGGGTGCCGCTCCAGGCGGCGCACCTGGTCGCGCATGGACCTTGCGGCTATGTGTTCGTCTTCCGTGTCCCACTGTGGCCAGTTTTCCCACTGGTCGCAGCAGCACCAACCGGGCATCATCAGGATGCCCATTTCATCGGCCAGATCGAAGAAGTGGTCGTCCTCCAGTTTGCCCTCCATGCGTACCGCGTTGAGGTTGAGGTCCCGCACATATTGCAATTCTGCGCGCTTCTTTTCGGGGCTGGAGCGTAGCAGCAGGTCAAAGCTGTAACCTGCGCCGCGGATTAGTATGTTCTTGCCGTTGATCTGAAACAGTCGGTGGCCTTGCTGGTCGAGTTTGGAGGTCACATCGCGGATGCCGAAGCGGGTATGGGTGAAATCGGAAACCTGGCCATTAACGTCCGTCTGCAGGTCGAGAGTGTAGAGATTCTGTGGGCCCACAGGCGCCGGCCACCACAGCCGCGGATGAGAAAACTGTAGTTGGGGAAACGCCTCCGGACTGAAGCGGATAGTTTGAGTTTCCCTGGCGCCAAGCCGCACCGGTTGCTGGAATTCAACATTTTCAATCTTGCCTTTCAAGACGCCAGCGACTTCGTGGTCAAGAGAGTTGGTCAACTCAGCTCTGACGGTGAGCAAAGCCTGATCGTTAGCCGGCGACTTGAGCCTGGTGATCACCGCAGGGTAGCGCAACCGCAGCGGACCAGTAGCGATGATGTGCACGTTGCGCCAGATGCCCATTTCCTTGTCCGGCGGCATGGGCGCCCAGTCCACCAGGGTGATGGAGAGATCGCGGGGTTGGGGCGGGAAAACTTCCACCGCCAGGGAATTCGGGTGACCGGGCCTCGCCGCTGCGGTTATGTCGAATTCGAACAACCGCCACATTCCCGCCAACTTGTCGGAGGTCGCGACCTGTACTCCGTTCATCCACACGTTGGCGCGGTAATCGATGCCGTCAAAGGCGAGCCACAGATTTTTGCCTCGGTACTCTGCAGGCAGGTTGAACTCGGTGCGGTACCACCATGCGTGGCGGAATGGACTGCCCGGAGGCATCATCAGGTTGGAGAAATCTTCGAACAGCGGGTAGGTAGTGCCGGGAATGGAGCGCAGATTCATGCCGGTGTAGGGCTCGGGATAAACCTGGTCTTCGACCAATGTGCTCAGAACGGTCGTGGGAACTGTGGCCGGATACCAATCATCCGTCGCGTATCCGGGAATCGAAATAGTGGCGCCGCTGTCTCGCACATCCGCCGATGAAGCAATGAACCAGTTCTTCCGCAGGATGACTTCAGGCGGTCCGCTGGGGCCGGCGGCGGCGGCGAAGGCGACGCATGCTGAGGCCAGCATTGCCGCCAACCAGGCCGCCGCTGTCCACCGCAAAGTCAGATGGTTCGTGCGCCGCATTACACCGATTCCTCTTCCGGAATATCAAAATTGACCAGTTCACTGCGGAAGCCGCGAGTGCGATACGCACCATACGCGATGCCGACAGCCATCCAAATGGCGCCGGCGACCTTTGCGGGCACACTCAGGCTGAGCCAGAGCACCAGGCAGACAAGGAAGCCCATGATAGGGACGATGAAGTTGGTTAGTTTCTTTTCTTGCTGGCGCAGGAAATAGTGGGTGAAGGAGGAAGCGTTCACACCCATAAAGGCCAGCAGGGCGCCGAAGTTCAGCAGTTCGGCGCCGCGCTCAAAACTGATGGTCAACGCGCCCAGCAGGGCCAGCGCTCCCACCAGCAAAACGTTGTTGCGGGGAATTCGCCGCTTGGGTTCGATGAAACCAAAGAATGATTTAGGGATGGCGTTGCCGCGCCCCATGCCATAGAGAAGGCGCGCCGCACCCAGCTGCGAACCCATCCCTGAGCCGATAGTGGCCACCAGCAAGGTGAGGTTGATTACCCCAAACATCCACGTTCCGCCGGCGCGCCCGGCCACAGCCACGTAGGCAGTGTCCACGTCGGGAAAAGTCGAAGCCGGCCACACCAACTGGGCGGCATAAACCTCCATGGACGCGAGCACGCCGGTGAGCAGGCACACCAGCACCGTGGCCAGCAGAATGTTACGTCGCGGGTTTTCGGCTTCTTCCGACAAGGTGGAAATACCGTCAAACCCGATATAAGTCAACACGGCCAGCGAGGTGCCGCCCAACACCGCCCGTGTCGAGTAGGTCTGCGGGTCGTAAAAAGGCCGAGTAAAGAACGAGAAGCCGTCATGAGGCGTATGGAATACGTAGCGCGCAGCCATGACAAAGAACAGCGCTATCACCACAGCCATCGCAGCCGCCAAGCCGTCGTTGATTCTAGCCGAGGTACGGATGCCGTTCAGGTTGAGTGCCGTAAAGAGAGAAGCGAAAAAGATCGCCCAGACGAAATAGGGAACTCCGGGCGCGAAGAGCATAGCGAACTTGCTGCACAGTATGGTGCAGATCACCGGGTTGAGCATGTAATCCATGGCCATGCTCCAGCCAGTGACGTAGCCCAGGGCGGGATGAATTTCCTGGCCGACATAAGTGAAGGCCGAACCCGCGCTGGGGTAAACCCTTGCCATCCGACCGTAGCTGATGGCAGTGAAAAGCATAGCCACCATGGCAATCAGGACTGTAGTGACGGCATGGCCGTGAGCGCGCTGGGTCATCACGCCGAACACCGGCATGGGCGCTGTGGGCTGAATGACGATCAGACCGTAGAGAATCAGGTCCCACAAGCTCAGGGCGCGCCTCAGCCGGGGCGCGGCATTCGCCGAAACCGCGGTTCCATCGGGCATAGAAATTTGCTGAACCGGCCAGCTCAGAGAGTAGTCTAGGGCTGCTCCCCAGGCAATCAATTACCTGGAATTGGCCATCTGCGGCTCGCGGTCAGGCCCTTATTCCTCCTCAGAAGTAAAACTTCAAAGCCAGCTGAATGAAGCGGGGATCGCGCGCCGACTGGGGGAATCCCCAGGAGCAATTCTGGTTGCGGTTGTCCACTGGGCAACCGCTCACCCCCGCAGGAAGGTCGAGGCCGTGATCGGTGGACGGATTGTCAAACAGGAATTTGGAAGGGAATAGCTCCGGGTTTAGATGGTTCCAAACGTTAAAGAACTCAGCGCGAAATTCAAAGCGTTCGCGCTCGTTGAGCGCAAACGTTTTGAATAGCGAAAGGTCCCAGTTCTGGAAGCCCGGCCCCCGGATGATGTTGCGCCCAGCGTTGCCAAAGGTTCCCAGCACCGTATTGGTGGCAAAGGCGCAGGTGTTAAACAGGGTGCCGGGAATACAGGGCTGGGCGTTGGGATCGCCGATTCGATTGGGGCGGGCGGAACTGGCGACGTCGCCGCCGCCATCTGAGTTGGACAGGTCAGTGGCTATATCAGTTGGGGTGAAGTAATTGCCCGTGGAGGCGCTGGTGATGCCTGCCACTTGCCAACCGCCAATAATCTGATTCAGCAGACCGCTGGCGTTTCCGGCAAAAGTCTTGCCTTTGCCAAAGGGCAGCTCGTACATGTAGCTGAGGACGAAGCGGTGGCGGATATCGAAGTCTGCATTCCCGTATTCCATTTGGGGAAAGCGCTGATCACGGAAGTCGCCGGTAGCGAAGGAACCCAGGTTAGCGCTGGACGCGTCATCCAGGGCATGACTGTAAGTGTAGGACGCTTCGAACTGCAGCCCGCGCGTCAGCCGCTTCTGCAGGCGCGCTTGCAGAGAGTTGTAGTTGGAAAAGGCATTGGAGCGAAATGTGTTGATAGTGGTATCAAACACTGAAGGATCGCAGTTAGGCAGAAGGGTGGTATTGCAAGTGTGCACCGGCCGCCGAGGCAGCAGGTCGGCAGTCTGATCGGGCGTGGGCACGGCTTGGTTGCCGTTATAGAACGCGAACAGCTTGAGGCCGCGCGAGCCAGCATACGAAACGTCCAGCAGCGTTTGCGCCGGCAGTTGGTACTGGAGCCCTAAGTGCCACTGCTGGTTATACGGCGTCCGCAGGTTGGGGTCCACCGAGAACAGTAGCGGCGTATTGGGGTCGCTGAGAGAGGTCGCCGGAAAACCCTGCGACAGAATGTTGAAATTGGGAATCGAACAATCGGTTTGACCTGGAGCTGGATTGGCGGACGCCAAGCCGCAATTTACGTTAAACGACTGGATGGAAAAAAACGGAGGATTAAAGCCCGGGCTGGGGTTCGAATAAGGGCCATTTTCCTGGCCTCCATAGAAAATACCATAGCCGGTGCGCAGGACGAGTTTGTCGGTAATCTGGTATGCCAGTCCGATTCGCGGGGCGAAGTTGTTCAGGTCAGGACTAATCAGACCACGAGAGCCGGTACGAATAATGGGGATGCTCTGAGCCAGGGTAGGGGTGAGCTCCATGGTCTGGCCTTTGGGCACAAGCAGGCCCTGCTGTGCGAAATCGAACGTGGCCTGCTGGTCGTGCCCTTCCTTAATGGTCGTGAATAACTCGTACCGCAAGCCCAGGTTAAGAGTGAGGCGCGGGCTTACTCGGAAGTCGTCCTGAACGTAGAACGAATAGGTGGGGCGGTGGTAATCCACATTGTGCATGCTGGTGATCTCGCCGAAATCGGGGATGCCTAGCAGAAAGCTGGCAAATGCGGAGCCGCCCGTGGACGGGGCTGCCGGATTATCGGTAAAGTCGCTGCCGAAACCAAGATTGCCGCGGGATGCTGCAGGCTGAAAAAGGGTGAACTGTTCGCGGCGAATTTCCGTGCCCACCTTCAGCGAATGCCGTCCGTGCACCCAGGTCAGGTTGTCCGTAAAAACATAACTGTTCTGTATCTCCACCGAGGGCAGGAAAGTGGAACTGCCGATGGTAACGGTGCCGTCTCCAAAATCAATCTCCGGCAGCCCACCGTTGATGGAGTTGAAGGGAATGCCCGGATAATTAATGCCATAAGAGGGGTCACCGGCAATGTTCTTATCAAAGTTAAGCTGGAAACGGTGAGCGTTGATGCGATTGTAGCCAGCGCGGAATTCATTAACCAGGGTAGGCGAGAAAACATGGGTTTCACTCAGCGCCAGGCTGCGGTAGGAATTGTCTTCAATGCCATCAAAAAAGCCGCCGCCGTCCAGCAGGTTACTGAACGGGGCTGGAATAATGCTGGGCTGGTCTTCATAGCTGAAGCGGGCAAAGGCATCATCCTTGGAGGAGATCTTGTGGTCCACGCGGATGTCGAAGTTGTTGCGGGTTTCCTTTCTGGCTGGATCCACAAGAAAATTTGACCCGCTGCGATTCGTGTTCGGCGCCGGGTAAAACGCAGAGAGTCGGGCCGCTAGCGGGTCAATCAGACCGCCGGGGAAAACGTTCAGCTGTCCCCCGGAACCAATGGGCACCCCGCAGAAGCCATCGGGATTCAGGTTTGAGACCTGGGTAAGGCGGGTATTGAAAATCTCTCCGAAAAACGTCGGATTGCCACTGCAATCGAGGGCTGGCTGATTGGTCGAGAGCCCGGTGTTCGGGTCTACCGCAAGGGCGGGAATGCTGGTGAGGTTATCGGTAAAATTACCGCCTCTCATTTGCGGCGTGGGAATCACATTAAGAATGGGAGTGGCCTGGCGTACACGCAGGCCTTCGTAATCGCCAAAAAAGAAGGTGCGATTCTTGATGATGGGGCCGCCCAGAGTGGCGCCAAACTGATTCTGTTTGTAGGGTTGCTTGCCGAACTCATCAAATGCGTTGGTTGCGTCGAACTTCTCGTTGCGCACGAACTCGTACACATCACCGTGGAACTGGTTGGTTCCCGACTTGATCACGGCGTTCATGATGGCGCCATTGCCCCGTCCGAACTCTGCGCTGTAGGCGTTGGTCTGAACCTTGAATTCGCCGATAGCATCCACCGAAGGCTGAATAACGTAGGTGGTCTCGTTCAATAGGTCGCCGAGGTTGGAATTGTTGTCCACGCCGTCGAGCAGGAAATTGTTCTGAAGGGCGCGCGCGCCATTGGAGCTGAAGCCAAAGCTTTTTTCCTCGCGCGAGCCGGGCTCCGCGGGAACCACCCCGGCGCCGAGCTGAGCCAATTGCGCGTAGTTCCGTCCATTCAAGGGCAGAGTTTCAATGCGCTGCCCAGTCACCACTTGCCCCAGGTCTGAGGTCTCAGTTTGCAGTTGCGGTCCAAGGGAGGTTACCGTTACCTCCTGCTGCACCTGCCCAACCTGCAGGGTAATGTTGACCGAGGGCCGCTCCTGCACGTTGAGTTGGACCGGGCCGACCACCACGGTCTTGAAGCCTTGTTTCTCAACCTTCACCCGGTAGCGCCCAATTTTCAGCGGACCGGAGACATATTCGCCGGAGTCGTTGCTGGACGTGGAAAAAGAGGTGCCACGGTCCACGTCCGTGATAATAACGCTGGCGCGCGGCACCACGGCGCCTGAGGAGTCCCTGACCGTGCCCACAATACTTCCTGTGTCTTTCTGTGCCCAGCACAGGCTGGCGAACAGCAGGAACAGCGAGCACACAAAAAGAGAGCGCGATGTGAACGAAGACGACATGGCTAACCTCCTTGCCGACGAGACAGGGTAAGCGCTATGTTTCCCGCGCTCCGCCCGAATCCAGCAACGAAATCAAATTCAGCCTTCAACCACGAAACTGCTCTCAGCGAGGTGTCGCTTCCAGCAGCAGGTGCTCCTTAAATGAAACCTTCAGCTTTGGGCTCTGGGAATCCACCACGCCCAGCTCTTTGCCGTTCTCGTAGTCCATCACTCGATAGCTGCCGGCTTTCAAACCCCGCAGTTCAACCTCGCCCGACCACCCCGGGGCTTTCTCGGGTGCATAAAAGGCGTAGTACATCTTGCTATCCTTGGCGATCGCGTAACCCTCGGGCATGTCATAGCCGTAGGTATAGAGATCGAGAAACTCGCCACGGGAAAGCATTTTGGCGTCATAAATATCGATCCATTTTTTCCAGTAATCTTCTTTTCCCGGCGTGAGTTCGACGGTCTTGAATTTATGGCCATAGTCCGGCCAGGTAAACTTGGTGCCGAGGACTGCGCCCGTCCCGACGGTAGAAGCGAAATCCCTGCCTATATCTACTTCGTGATTGGTGTTGCCGAAGTTGATCTTCGTAAGCTCCACGTGGTCGCCATAAACGGCGGCCTGCGGCCCGAGCAACGCTTTGTACATCTTGGTGCGCAGGCGCACCTGGCGCGATCCTACTGGATCGGCGGTTACCGCCTGGTCAATGTAGGGCAACCACGCCATATTGGGAGGCGTGCCACAAGGGCAGCTCTGGGTGACGCTATCGGGCTTTAGGGCGCGTGTGGTCTGAAAGATGATCTTGTAGATTTCACCCATGGCGCGCACGGAATCCATGGGCGATTTGTGATGGTGCTTGGGGTTGTAGCAGGGCGGGACGATGTAGGAGAAGTCGAGCTTGCTGCCGTCGAAGTCCCAGTCACGGATGAATTTTTCCGTGAGCTGTTTGTAGTACTGCTGCACTGCGGGCACCGCTGGACACAACGTGCCCATGTCGGCGGTAGCGCGGGCGTGCTTGCCGTTTTTGTCCAGGATCAGCCAGTCGGGGTGTTGCTTGACCACATCCGCCAGCTGGTAACGATGCCCGTTCAGAATGTCTTTGCCCTCGCCGTCCTCGACTACCAGAGGAATCCACCACAGCGTCATGCGAATGCCGGCTTTGTGGTATGCCTCCACCACCTTGCGGATGGAATTATCGGGGAAAGTTTTGGGGTTGGGATTCCAGTCGCCGCGATTGTTGAACCAGCCGGCATCGAGCGTGGCCCAGTTGAAGCCAAGCTGTTTCAGTTTAGGAATAGTGCCCAGCATCTGCTTAGGTGTCACATTCATCTCGTAGCCCCAGCCGCACCAGTTCGCCTGGTAATCGCCGGTGGTGGCGCTGGGCAGCGTCCAGCCCTCGCGCTGCAGAACGCTGGAGTAGAGATGCAGCGGCTCGTAGAAGTCGCCATTGAAAACGGCAACGAAGCTCATGGGGGTGGAATAAGTTTCGCCCGGCTTCAGTTCCTCGTCAGGCTGCAAGGTGAGAGAAGCGCTCACCCGCTCGTCCGGCTCGGTGCGTACCGGCAATGACATCACCCAGGGCAGGAGTTCGACGTGGCCGATAGCTTCACCTGCTGAGCCGGTCCAGAAGGCTACCACCGGAACGCCGCCTCCGGTCTGATTCTCGTCGTTGTGCATCACTGTCTCCATCACGTTCGCCCGCGAGAAGCTGGTGGAAACCGGCATCACGTCCTCTTTGCCCCATTTCTCGCTGGCCCCGGAGAACGACCACATCTCGAAAGGCTTGGCTTGCGGATCAACTTGGGAGGCGTTCAGGCGATGCTGCTGGGCGACAACCTGCTCCAGTTGCACGGGAGCGCTGCCGGTGTTCTTGTAGGCGACAGTGGTGAAGGCCATTTGGGGGAAAGCGTCCGCCACCTCGATGGTCAATTCTTTTTCCAGAGAGGGGATGCTGGCGCTGCGACCAGAGACTTCTACCGTCTTACCGCGCGTGCCCAGCCGGCCCGCCCCTTCGCTGACCTTAGCCGCAGCAAGGTCGAGGCGGAAATCGTGCACGGGCTTTCCATTGCTGACGATAAAATCGCTGCCACCAGATCCAGGGTCGTCTAACGATACAGACCGGCTGCCCTTCGTCAGCGAAGCTTTGAGGTATCCCGCCGGAGACAGTTCAAATTTCGCCGCTGAGGTTGTGAGCACCACCCCACCCCCAGTAACGCTTACGTGGATGCCAGAGCGCACAGCGGAAGGTGCGGGGTGGCGGCCACAGCTGGCGACGAGGAGGAGGCTGAGGCACACCAGCGCGGTCGGTCGAAGAGAGATTTGTGCTCGTGTGTTCAATGCGGTGGCGGAGAAAGACTCCATCCGGCTACCTTTTGTTTCCTGCTGACTGGGAGCGAAAAACAGCAGGTCGGTGAAACGGTCCATTAAAACGGTTTACATGGTGATACTGGCCAACGCCCCTGTCAAGTCCGTCTAGCGAAAATCCATGCCCTAGAACCGCGTTGCCGAACTGGTCTGACCGGTAACGCCCAGCAACTGGCGTATGTTGGGAGCGAGTTCCACTCCGATTTGGGAAGCGAAAGCCAGCAGCGCTTCTTTCTTCGCCTCGGGATGGATGGTGTGCGGCGATGTCGCGCTGTAGCTGGCCAGAAGCACGGCAAAATCCAAAGCGCTGCCGATCATTCCCATACGGGTGCGGTTCAGCGAATGATCGCGGCGGATGAACGGAATGCCGGAAACTTCTCCCACGATGAGTCCCCCCAGCAAAGCATCGCCGGCCCCGGCGGTAGAAGCAACGTTAACACGGGGCGCGGGACAAAAGTCCCAGGTTCCTTCCGAATATGCAAAGGCACCAAGCCTGCCGGCGGTGACCACCAAGCGAAGTTCGGGATAGCTGCTCCGCAACACCTGTTCGCATGCTCGCAGGAAAGGCCGTGATTGGGAAGGTTCGAATGCACAGCCAGCCAGGACGGCTGCTTCGCCTTCATTCAGGCTAAGCAGTTCCAGATTCGCGAGCATGCCCACTTCCCGCGCAGGCACCACCTCCGCGGCGGTGAAAGAGGCGGCGCGAAAGGCTCCATGTTTGCCTGCCATCTGCAAGAAAAGCGCCCGTGTCTCCACAGGAACCTCAGGCGCGGCCAACGCGACCGCGGGTTCCGCGAATAGATGCTCCAGCTTATCCAAATCCTCGCAACTCAATTGGGAGGCCGCAGAGTTGCTGGATGTGATGTTGCCGCCCATGCCATCTGGGTACTGATAGCACACGCTGAACATGGTGGGCGAACCGGCGACGACTTCCACGTAATTGGTGTCCATGCCGGCGGCGCTCATTTCAGCAATCATCTGCCGTCCGGGCGGGTCGTCACCAACTTTGCCGACGGGAATCACGCGGAAGGCGCCACCCGGGGCGGTCTCCAGCAAACTGGCCACGTAGTGGCTGATGATGTGCAGCTTGCAGTAATCGCGTATGCTGAGCAGACGGCCGAGGCGGCTCTCTTCCCGCCCCAGCGTGTGATTCCCATCTAGGGCGAAAAAAATGCCGCTGCCGATTCCGCCGATGCCGACCAGGCGACGATAGCCCGACGGCTCCGCGCCCGGTTTCTTCGTTTTCAAAACAGCTCCCAGTCGGGATTCTCGCTGATGGGATGGCGAGCCGTCTCTTCCGTGGCGGTGATGACGGCGTCAGCATGGCGCTGCAGCAATGTCATGGGATACTCAGGCGTAGGCTCACTGAACAGTGCCACCCGCAGAGCGGTCTGTTTCCAGGCGCCAGTGTCGCTATAGACGCGCACTTTCTTCGCGGTTAGGCATTCGCGCACCCCAAGGGTGATGGACATGGGCGGCACGAACTGGTATGCGGTGCCAAAGGTCCGCTGCGCCAGGGCCAGGATAGTATCGGGATTATTTTCCTGAATGCGAATGGTGGAGTTCGCGACATCCTCAATACTCACCTCGCTGTAGGGATTGCGGCGCGCCTGGTTATAAGCGACATGGCCGTCCTGACCCCATCCACCCACCGTGATGTCAATCGGCGCCTGCGCGATCGCTTCCGCTACTTGCGGGACGGTCGCCGGAGTCAGCCAAAAACGTTGCGCTTCAGGAACGGAAAGCTCCGGCCGGATACCGCCGTAAAAATGCCTTTCCATGTAAGTGCGAAAGTTATAGGGATGATTGCGCGGCAGAAGTCGTCCCTGCCAGTCGAGACATTCGTCCATGTGAAACACGAACAGGTTGGCCAGCGAGACGGCGTGTGAATTCACCAGTTCCGTGTAAGGTTTGTACCAGCACGTGGGACCGCAGGGAATGATGGCCCGGGTGGATTGGCCGCGCCGATTGTTCTCCTCGATGACTTCCACTAGTTCCCGAGCCATCAACTCTCCCATTTCCCGGGAATCGCGCATTATACGGAAGCGCACTTTCAACCCCGAGTGCTGGGCCAGTTCACGGGCTGGGATACTGCACCACTTGTAGAGCTGTTTGCGGTCCATTGCCGGACTGTCGGCCATCGATTAAAAGCATTTACTTTCGGCTTTTCGCGCCCTGGCTGTCAAGCAGGATTTCCCGCTGACGACGGCGGCACTGCCGTGGATTGCCGCACCACCAATCGGGGCACAACTCGGCGATGCAAAGGCTTGATCGCCTCGTTGCTGTGCCGCGCATGGATGAGGTCGCGGATGATTTCGGCTCCAATAGAGCCTTGCATTTCCAGATGCTGGTGCACAGTGGTCAGCGGCGGATTGTAGAAGCCGGCCCCGGGAATGTCGTCAAAACCTACCACGGAAACGTCTTCCGGAACTCGTCGTCCGGCCTTGGTCAGGCAGCCGATAGCGGCGAATGCGGTGAGGTCATCAAACGTCACCAGCGCCGTGAATTCGCGTCCCAAGTCCAGCAATTTCTGCGTCAGTTGCACGCCCACGGGATAGCTGGAATTACCGCCCTGAATTTCCACCACCAGCTTGGGATCTATCTTCAGCCCGGCTTGCCAGGCAAACTCGCGCAGGCCCTTCCATCGCGGAGCACTGTCCACCAGGGCCTTGGGGCCGCGGATAAATGCTATTTTGCGATGGCCCAATCCATACAGGTACTCCAAGGCCGCGAAGGCGCCGGCGGCGTTGTCTACTACCACGGAACTGAGCGTGCTTTCTGACAACTGCCGGCCGATCACCACCGTCGGCACCTCGCTGTGGGCAAAATCCTGCAGTACGTGAGTCTCCAGATAAAGCGGGTTGGCGATGGCAATAACGCCCTCCACCCGCCGTTCCAGGAGCAGTTCCACGCAGCGCTGAAAGCGAGCCCGCTTATTCTGAATGTCGGTCAGGATTGGCAGATAGCCGGAGTGGTAGAGCGAGTCTTCGATGCCGCGCAAAATTTGCGTGCAATAGGGGTCGGTGATATCAAATACCACCACGCCCAGAGTTTGGCTCCGGTTACTGCGCAGAGAGCGGGCAAAAAGATTCGGCCGGTAACCCAGATCCTCGGCCGCGCGCTTGACGCGGTTACGGGTCGTCAACGGTATGTGGCGCGCCAGAGGCGCATCATTGAGCACCATGGAGACGGTGGTGACGGAGACGCCGCTTTTGCCCGCTACGTCCCGTATAGTCACCGCGGATGTCTTGCGCAATCCCATGATGTCCGGCCTGTGCCGGCCCGCCGCAGTTTAGCACAGCCTCTGCACCGCATTGCGAGGTGAGCCAGCCAAATTGACAAGGTATCCAGCAGACGATAAATTGGCTGCCGCAGCATACTACATCGTTTTAATAGCGGGTGTCTGTGAGCGCAAAAAAACTCCGCCTGAACCGCATTTTTCACGGTCGCCGCCACAGCGTTCTGGTGGTCGCATTTGATCACCCTCTGGTGCTAGGCCCGATTCCTGGCACTGAAGATGCGCCCGGCCAGATTCGCCGCTTCGTGAAGGCGGGTTGTGATGGGATTCTGCTCAGCCTTGGAATCCTGAGACACTGTGCCGACGCACTGCTCGTTCCCGCCATGCCTGGCATCATCGCGCGCATTGACTGGTCCACCATCTGGGGCGCGCCGGAATCCATCACCGGAAAACAGGCTCGCAGTCGTCTGCTGGCCCGTCCGGAGGAGGCGCTGCGGTTGGGCGCTGATGCGGTAATCACGTACCTGGTGGTAGGCACCGGCGATTCCGAATTTGAAGCGGAGGAAATTGCCCGTACCGCGCAGGTGGCGCGAGAGTGTGAAGCGCTGGGCGTGCCGCTGATAGTGGAATCGCTGGCTCGCGGTCCCAAAGTGCAGGACTATCGCGATGCGAAGTGGATCAAGCAGCACACGCGTTTGGCGGCGGAACTGGGCGCCGACTTGATCAAGACCGATTACGCCGGCAATGTGGCAGCCATGGCGGCGGTGCTGAAAGACTGCCCTATTCCAGTTCTGGTTCTGGGAGGAGGCCGGACCGGATCTGATGAGGAAGCATTGCGCACTGTGCGCGAGGTTGCGCACGCGGGTGCGGCCGGCGTTGTCTTCGGGCGCAATGTGTTTCAGGCGACGGACGTGGAGGGCTTTCTCGCAAGCGTCCGTGTCGCGCTGAGTGGGTCAGGGGACAGCGCCCGGCCGCATCGGGTTCGCTGAGTTGATCACGCCATGAGCATTCTGGCGGTGGATGTCGGGTCAAGCCGCTGCAAAGCTGTTCTCTTTTCAGCCACGGGAGAAATCCTGTCCCAAAGCGCCCGCCAATATACGCCGCAGTTTCCCCAGCCCGGTTTCGCCGAGGTGGCGCCGCTTGTCCTCTGGGAAGCGTTGTGCGCCACGGCACAGGGCGCAGCGCACGGCGCGGGGCACGATTCTGTGCAGGCGGTGTGCATCGCTTCCCACGCCGAAACCTTTGTCTGTGTTGACCGCCACAACCAGCCCCTTGCTCCTGCCATTTTGAACATGGATAGCCGCGCCACTGTCGAAGCCGCCTGGTATGAGGCGCAGTTCGGCCGCCGGCGCAGTTTTGAAATTACGGGGCACATCGTCCATCCGATGTATCCGGTCCCGAAGATTCTTTGGCTCAAGCAGCACTGCCCCGGCACGTTTGCCCAGGTTGAGCGCTTTCTAGGCGTGACTGATTTTTTGTTGGTCCGCCTGGGGCTTCCGCCTTACATTGACTACTCCCTGGTCTCCCGCTGGCTGCTCTTCGATGTGCGCCGTGTCTGCTGGTCCGAAGAGATGCTTTGCGTTGTCGGCTTGGCCCAGGAGCGATTGCCCATTCCCGTTCCTGCGGGAACGATTGCTGGAAAGTTGAGCGCGGAGGCGGCAGCGCAGCTCGGAGTTCCTGCCGGCACGCCAATGGTTGTTGGCGGGCATGACCAGCCATGCGGAGCGCTGGGGGTTGGCGCGGTGAGGTCCGGGCGCGTGGCGGACTCCATGGGCACTTACGAGTGCCTGCTGGCGTCTTCGTCGCAGCCCACGCTTTCGGAGGCTGCGTACTCCGCGTCGCTGAATTCCTATCCCCATGTAGTTCCCGGGCAGTTTGTTACGTTGGCCTATTTTCCTTCCGGAATCATGGTGAACTGGCTGCACGATCTGCTTTATGGCGTCGGCAACAACGCCGCGGCGCACAATGTTTCGGAAATGGAGAACTATGTCCTGCTAGAGAAGCAAGCGCCGGCCGGGCCTACCGGCGTATGCGTTCTTCCGCATTTGATTGGCACCTGCAATCCTGATTTCAACCCCCGGGCGAGGGGGACCATTTTTGGACTCACGCCGGCGACTACCCGGGAGCAGCTTTACAAAGCAGTGCTAGAGGGGATTGCGTGTGAACTCTCGCTGATGGCCGAGATCCTTTCCCGGGCCGTGGGCAATTTTACAGACGTGTACGGCAGTGGTGGAGGCACTCGCTCGGCACTCGGTCTCAGGCTCCGCGCCGCGCTGAGCGGCCGGCGCTTTCACGTTATGCGCTGCCAGGAAGCGGTATGCCTGGGGGCAGCCATTCTCGCCGGTGTTGCCACCAGAATTTATTCCAGCTTCGCGGATGCGATTGGCGCGCTGGTCCGCGAGGAGAGCGTGGTCAAGCCTGACCCGGCGCTGGCTGTCGATTACGCAGCCCAGATGCGGCAATACCATTCCCTGTATCCGGCCCTGGCGCCTGTGCGCGATATTCCTGTTCATTTCGCCCAAGGAGACGAACTGCAATGATCCAGCCCGTGGTCGGCTTCATCGTGTACGGAGTGCACAAGGACGGACTTAAGGATCCCATGGGCATGCCGTTCATTGACTCCCATATCGTTAGGAACGCGAAGGCTGCGCTTAAGAAGAGCGGGCTGAAGCTGGTTGAGCACGATGTGGTAGTGGCCAGTAAGGAAGAGGCCTGGGCCGCCATGCGCAAGATGAAGCTGAACGACGATGTTGATGGCGTGGTGCTTTTCTCAGGTACCTGGGTGTGGGCGGCTCACCTGGCGGCTGCGCTGCGTGACTACGCCACCACCGGCAAAGGCTTGCTGATTTGGACGCATCCTGGCTCGCAAGGCTGGCGTCCCGTGGGTGGGCTGGTCATGCACGGCGCGCTGCTCGAAATAGGCGTGGAGCACAAGTTCGTTTATGGCGATGCGGCTGAACAGGATACGGTAAACAAGATCGCCAGTTTTGCTCGCGCCGCCCACCTGAAAAACCTGCTGAACGGGGCTACTATCGGCAGCTTCGGCGGCCGCGGCATGGGCCAGACCTGTGGCGTCGCCGATCCTTCCCAGTGGATGCGCATGTTCGGCGTGGACATTGATTCCCGGGATACCACGGAACTGATTCGAACCGCCGAAAAGATTCCTCCGAGAAGGATCGCCGCCCTGGAGCCGCGGCTGAAGAAGCTGTTTGGCGACGCTCCCGAAAAGAGCGTAGTGAACGAGCGCTCCATCCGCCTTTATCTCGCGCTGAAGCAAGTTGTGGAAACTGAAAAATTTGATTTTTACACCATTCAGTCCTTTCCCGGACTGGGCGACGACTATTCAGCCACCTGCTTCGCCCAGAGCATGATGCTGGAAGACGGTCACGGGACTTCCACCCTGGGTGATTTCAACACCGCGCTCACCGTGTTCCTTCTTACCAAGCTCAGCAAGGAGCGCGTGTACTATGGCGACCTGCAGCATCTGGACAAGGCCAAAAAAGAGATCAAGATCATCGGCGATGGCGCCTGCCCGCCCTCACTGGCCAGCGAACTAGGCCCGGCGGGATTTGCAGAACATGGCATTCCTACGGAAGGGGAGGCCGGCGGCCTCTCCGTGAAACTCATCTGCAAAGTCGGCGAAGGCGTCATCGCCCGAATGGGAAGGGTCAAGGGTGAGTTTCAGATGGTGATCACGCGAGCCAGCGTTTTCGAACCGCCGCGTAACCGAGTGAAGGAGCGCCTGCACGAATGCGGTATTCCCTTCTGGCCGCACGGGTTTGTCACTGTTCACTGCGACGTGGAGCAACTGCTGCAGCATTGGACTAATGAGTACGCCTCCTTGGGCTACGGCCCTGAACTCTATGGCGCGCTCGCGGATTTCTGCCAGATTACCGGGATAAAGCCCATTCTTCTTTGAGTTGAACTCAACATTTACTTATTGACGCGGGAGTGACGATGAGAATTACAAACCGAGCGGTTCTGTTGGGTGTTGTGATTGTGTGTTGCGTGGTGGTCGCCTGGTCGGCACAGCAGTTGTCGTCACAGAGTTCCGGAAAGGAAATGACCACAGAACAGGCGCTGCAAGGCTTTGCGGCTATTCAGCCCATTGACGTTCACGTCCACGTGTTCAAAACGGACCCTGCCTTTCAATCCATGCTCGACCGCCTGCATTTGAAGGTGATGAACATCCTGGTGATGGACGACACGTTGCCATACCGCAGGCAGCTTTCAGCCCAGGTTGACGTCGCACGTGAACTTGTCCGCTCCGGCCAGGGCCACATCACCTGGTGTACTACCTTCGATCCCTACAAGTTTGGCAGCCCCACTTTCACCGCTGACGCCATCCAGCAACTGGACAGGAACTTCTCCGAGGGCGCCATCGCTGTAAAAATTTGGAAAAACATCGGAATGGAGTTGAAGCACAACGGCAGGTTTGTTTTTGCCGATGACCCGCAGTTCGAGCCCATCTACAAGGACATTGCTCGCCATGGTAAGACACTCATGGCTCACCAGGCGGAACCGGACGTAGCCTGGGGGCCGCCCGATCCTTCGGACCCGTCGTGGTCCTATTACCAGGAAAACCCGCAATGGTTCCTCTACAACAAACCGGGCTTCCCTTCCAAGCAGGAAATTCTGCGCGCCCGCGACCACGTGCTGGAAATGAATCCTCAGTTGCGCATGGTAGGAGTTCACCTCGGGAGCATGGAGAAGGACCTTGACAACATCGCCCGGCACTTTGACCGCTATCCCAATTTCGCCATTGATATGGCAGCGCGAATGGAATACCTGATGCTGACTCCGCGGGAAAAGGTCCGCGCCTTCCTCATCAAGTATCAGGACCGTGTGCTCTACGGAACCGATTTGGATCTTCTCCCTGACGCAAATGTGGCGAATGATCTCAAGGATTGGGAGTCAACTTACGCGCGCGACTGGAAATTTTTGGCCACCGACCAGACCCTCGACTACAAAGGCAAGAAGATCCGTGGCCTGAGCCTTCCGGAGGCGGTCCTGCGCAAGATCTTCCGAACCAACGCCCAACACTGGATTCCGGGCCTGTAGTCACGTAAGGAGATGCCATCATGAAATCCTCCTGGCTTTTTGTGCTCGCGCTGGCATTACTCCCCTTATCGCTACTTCCAGCTTACAGCCAAACACCCTCTCTTAAGAACCGATGGCTTTCAGTTTCAGTGCGTCCTCAGGATGGCTCCCTTGAGCTCCGGACAGGAGGGCTGCGCGACCCGATTTTTGTGGCCCGCATTGGCGCTGAAGTCAATCACCAGTGGATCTGGTCAACTGACTATCCCAAGCATCAGGGCAGTGGGTCAACGTTTCAGGATGCTTTAGGTTCAGGTCATCAAGTGGAGGTCACCCTGGCCGGCACCGCCGATAAACCCAGTCTCAAGTACACGCTGCAATTGTACGACGACCATCCCTACGGCACTCTTGCCGTCCAGCTGCAGAACACCACTCCGCAGCTTGTCTCGGTTCAGGATATCCGCGTTCTCGACGTCATCAGCCGACCGCGCGTGAATCTGGGTGCCACCGACAGCGCTGATCGGGTGTTGTCTGATAGTTACAGCGAGGACCGTCCGCCCTTGGAGATCATGGATTTGGGCAAAGCTCACGTCTACCTGGGTGGGGATCGGTTCGGCGACGCGTATTCGGATGTGCACCTGGGCGTGGGTAGCCAGCTTATCTACAACCAGAAGAGCAGATATAGCCTGCTGCTGGCAGCGCTTACTTCCGACCGCTGGCTTACTCTGCTGCACCTTAAAACCGAACACGATCCCGCGGGCAATGCCGGAATCGCCGCTTACACCGTGGATTCCACGGGAACTACGGAGGTGATGAAGAAGGAGACTCTGCGCGATGACCCACCTTCCGACCAGCTTGAATTAAGTTTAACGGTTTCGCCGGGGCAGATGATGCCTTCCGAGAAGCTCATGTTTGCTGCCGGGCAGGACTACCATTCCCAATTGGAAAGCTACGGCGAGGCCGTTCGACTGCTGCATCATGCTCGCGTCTCCAGTCCCGCTCCCTGGGGCTGGTGGAGTTGGACGGCTTACTACTTCGGCCTGTCCCAGGCGACTGCTCTTTCCAACGCGCAGTGGCTCTCCGCTCACTTGCGTGACCAGGGCTTCGATTATTTTCATGTGGATGAAGGCTACGCCTATGCGGACGGCGAATTCACCACCTCAAATGCCACTATGTTCCCCGATGGCATGCGCCGCCTCGGCCATCAGGTTTGCCACCTGGGGCTGAATTTCGCCCTTTGGATCGCTCCTTTCCGCGTATCCCAGCGTTCCTGGGTTTATCAGCATCATCCCGAATGGCTGGTCCACAATGCCCAGGGCAAGCCCATCCAGATAGCGTTTGTGCAGGGCAAACATGATCCCTTATACGTGCTGGACACGACTCACCCCGGCGCGCAGGACTATTTGCGCCAAACATATCGCGTGCTGACCCGAGAGTGGGGTGTTCGCTACTTCAAACTCGATTTCATGGACGACACCGGAATTGAGGGCTACCACTATAAGCCGGACACAACTGCCCTGGAGGCAGAGCAGATCGGGCTCAGAACTATTCGCGAGGCCGTCGGCGACAACGTTCTGCTCGACAAGGACGGCAGCCCCATGCTGAATGCGGTCGGCCTCACCGATGAAGGCCGCATCTCCACCGATACCGGCCACTCTTTCCGCGGGACCAAAGAAGACGCGACGGGGATTGCCTCCCGTTATTACATGAATCGCAACTTCTACATCAGCGATCCGGATGCCTTCACGGTAACCGGGCAACTCTTTGCCGAGCGTTCCTGGCATCAATCGAAGAAGCCGCTCACCTTGAACGAAGCTCAAGTTTCCATCGCCCTGGCCGCCATTGCGGGTGGCATGTTTGAAATTGGCGACGACCTGCCCACCCTGGGCGCGGCGCCCGACCGCCTCAAGCTGGTTAAGAATCGGGATTTGCAGGAGATGGTTCGCTTGCAGCGTGCTGCCAAACCGGTGGACCTGATGACCTACCTTCCGCAAGACGAGCAGCCAAGCATCTTCCTTCTACGCGAAGACCAGCGGCAGTCGGTGCTGGCGGTCTTCAATTGGACCGAGGCGCCGCGCTCGCATCAATTCGGGGTCGCAGACTTGGGGTTTTCCGAGAAGGCCACGCTCACCGCGACCGACATCTTCGATCCCCAGCGTCAGGTCGCGCTGTCAGGCGCTGAATTGCGTCTGGACAATCAACCTGCCCATTCTGTCCGGCTCATCAAGGTTGTGGATACTTCGCTGCCGGCGCGTCCTCCTTCCGTAGCGGTCCATGTGCCTGACCAGACCGAGATGGGAGCGTCAGTGAGTTTCTCGGCGACGGATGACGGTAAGGGAACGCCCACCCTGCAGTACCACTGGGATTTCGGCGATGGAACGTCAGCACAAGGCTCGGCCGTCACTCATGCCTATACTAATACTGGCAGCTATACCGCTCATCTGGTCTTGGACGGGCTGGATGGGACCGTGGAGCGAAAAGAGTTTCCAATTGTGGTAAAAGGTACGCCGCAATCCGGCTTTGATGAACGCAATTACCGGCGTTACCAGGAC
>DATFDP010000271.1:0-11919 GCA_035252015.1 Terriglobales bacterium | reverse complement strand
CTTGCGTGTGAGCGAGTCCAGTGCAGCCGTCCTATCTTCCGCGACGCTGCTCAATGTGCTTTCCTCCAATTTCTCGCCACGGCGCGCCGTGGCTTGCGCACTCCCGCGGGGTTGGCCCTTGCCCAGCAGGTGCGAGGACTCGAGCACGGCATCCAGGTCATCAAGCACCTGCTGGATGTCGAGGGTGCTCCGCTGCTTGCGCGGCTGTGGCTTCCGTCTGACGCTGTTGGTGATCATGCGGGCAGTGTGTCCTCTCCTGATTATCTGTAGATCACGCCGAGCATCGCAGCCTCGGGGACTAGCCGGTCGCCGCGCCGCACCAGTTGCTGCGAGCTGGACCACGAAAGCGTTGGAATCGCAGCCGCTCTCAATGGCCAGGGCGGCCTCCGCCACCAGTTGGACAAGGTCTGGGGAACGACAGCGATACGGCGAATCGTTTCGGCGCAGACGTACTCCTCGACATCGAGTGCAGCGGCGTGCATGGCGGTGGCACCGGTCATGGGCGGCGCCTCGGCGTTTTTGGAAGAGACAGACGCCGGCGGCCGAGATTTTTTTGCGGCCAATTGCGGCCAGAAGGTGGGACTGGAAGGCTTGTAAGCTGTTGATTTAATGGTGGCCAGGGACGGAGTTGAACCGCCGACGCCAGCCTTTTCAGGGCTGCGCTCTACCACCTGAGCTACCTGGCCACTACCGCGGGGCACGCATTCGCCGAGCACGCCTGAACTGCCCGTTCTGGGTAAGCTCGGGACTGTTACAGCCCTTCCCGGCACGCCAATGAGGAGGCGCTGGAAACAGCTGCCGCAATTTCGTGGATCCGTGCGGAGCAAGGCGATTATAACAAGCCGCTCGGAAAACGCCCAATTTCTGACTACCCGTTCTCTTACACTTCGCCATGCTAAGGGTGGCTGATCAATTCTCCTGTCCTCAATCGGTGCCCAAACCGTTCATCATTGTTGTAACAACCTGCTTGACGAAGATCTCATCTGCAGGGCCAATCGCATGGCCAAGAAAATGAGAAATGAACACGCGATGAAGGCAGGTGCCGAAGAGCAGCACGTACACAATTTTCGGGTTCGCTCGTTTGTCTACGCGACCGAGGCGTTGTTCGGCTCGAATGTAGCTCTCCACTGACTCCATGGAACGATGCGGTCCCTCGTTCCGCTGTCGCAATTCCTCCTGATGCGCTTGCAGCAACTCCGGTTCAGCGAACAAGGAAGCGGCAAGGGGGACGATCTCGTGCATAAAAGCAAGAGCGCCGCGGACCACCGATTCCAAGTTTCCACGCACGGTTCCTCGCCCTGCAAGATATTCGAGCTCCCGCAGCGGACCGGTCATGGGAGGCAAACTCTGCCGCAGCAAGGCGAGAAAGAGTTCCACTCGGTCGGCGAAGTGTACGTACAGAGTCCCGTCGGCGACCCCGCCCGCGCGGGCAATCTCACGGGTCGTCGCCCCTGCCAGTCCCTTCTCTTGCACCACTTTCTTAGCGGCATTCAGAATTAGCTGCCGAGTCTCGGCTTTGATTATGGGCATCGTTCCCCTCACGAGCGTCAATCCACTGCAGTTCCACTACAGCTATCGCAGTACTCCAGGATCTACTTACGTTTAACCAACACTGAGCATATGCCCACTATTTTGTTAGTCCCAATCTACCATGGAGACTGTAGATTTGCGATAGATATGACACATGCGCCTATTGCCCAAATGCCGCAGAGCAGTCTAAGATGAGCATCTGCTCATAACTAGTGGGCACATGCCCAGTTGGAGGTTAGTGTGAAGTTCTCCGTTTGGTTCGTTGCTGCTATTGCATTCCTATTCTCGGGCAGCACCCTGCAGGGGCAAGAAGCACATGTGGGCGGCATCAGTCCCGATGCTTTATTGGATGCTCTTGCGCTGCAGAATCCGAGTGAAAAGCCAGCTGATCTCAAAGATGGCGCTGATTTATTTCATCACGACACTGACGTGACAAGTTCATTCAATGCACCTCGCAGCAACCGGCCCGACTTCGCTGCGAAGGCCGAATACTTCGCTTATCACTCATTTGGACCCGGAGCCATCGTTGGCCCCCTCTTTTGGTCTGCCCTCGAACTCGCTAGACCGCCTGCTCATTTCCCTAAGGACTGGCGTCAAGGCGCAGGTGCATTTGGCAGGCTGTATTGCGGCGCCCTCGCATTTCAGACGGCTGCTCAGACTGGCAGGTTTCTTACAGGAGCTGCTTTCCACGAAGACCCCCGTTATTCGCGTTCCTCGAGCCTTAATCCGTTCACACGGGCAATGCATGCCATAGCGTTTACCGCCTTCGGCAAATCAGACTCCGGCCATACTACCCTGGCCCTTTCGAATTTTGTGGCTTCGGCTTCCGCCGGGTTTGTGGGAAATGCTTATTTGCCTCGTGGATATAGCGACACCACTCACGCAGTCAACCGAATGGGCATCGAATTCGGCAGTCTTACCATAACCAACCTTGCGGAAGAATTCACTCCCGAGTTCAGACGGCTGGGAAACAGACTGCGCCTCCCGGGTTTCATGTTGCCCAGCAATTCCAATAATTGACCTTCAGCTGAGATGAAGGTGCTTGACCAGTAGCCGCTCATCCATTGCAAAGGAGGTGTTTGTGAGAACAAGGTCGATTCGTATCGCGCCTGCAATTGGCATTTTATTGTTCGTCATTAACGTTCTGGCGCAGTCCACCGGGTGGCAAGCCAATGTAATTCACGTTGGCATCGAAGGGCTGCGCAGCGATCGCGGACAAGTTCTCTGTGGGTTGTTTTCATCGGCTGCCGATTTTCCGAAGAAGGCGGACAGAGCAGTCGCCCATGCCAAATCCTCGATCGCGGACAGACACGCAATGTGCGAATTTCAAGATGTCCCGCCCGGGACCTATGCGGTCTCGGTTTTTCATGACGAGAATTTAAACGGCAAATTGGACACCAACTTCCTCGGAATCCCGCGCGAGGGCGTAGGGGCGTCGTACGACGCAAAGGGCCACTTCGGGCTTCCCACATTTTCCTCCGCCGCGTTCCAGCATTCGAGCAACCCCACGGTGCTGAAGATTACAATCAACTATTTATAGGCGGTGTGATGTGCAGAACATTTTCGGATTTAAACAATCCGCATGCATTCTTGGTGGTCTGAGCGGTGTCTGCGGAGTTCTGTTGCTCGGACTTTCCTTCGCCGTCAACAATGGTCCGCGTTCTGGAGCGACGGCTATCGAGCTGGCCAATTTTGCGCGGCAAAACTATACAAAGATAATGTGGGGGGCTTGGATGCAGGCAGTTGGCCCGGTCCTGATCGTGCTCTTCGCTTTCTTTCTTGTTCACCTGGCAGGTGCTACACAGCAAATCGCAGGTTGGATGACATTTTTTGGGGCCACGATCCTGATGACCGTAAGTCTCATCGAGATCACTTTCTATATCAGTGGTCTGTATAGTGATCCAACGATGATGCCATCCATGAGCCTCAATCTCATTTCAGCTGTTCAGCACCTGTATTTCATGGTTGCCGCTCCGGCCCTGTTTCTGCCGTTGGGGATTGTCCTTCTCAGGTCTACAGTGCTTCCCAGGCTGTTCGGATACATGGCGCTGATGCTGGCAGCTGTTTTTGCCGCCCTGGGGGTCATTTTTCTATTGCATCTGAGGTTGCCTGATGCGGTCACAGCATTCGGAGGAGTTCAAGCGCTCTGGTGGCTCGCGGCCGCTGCTACATTGATAGCCAGGAAAAAGAAGCTCTCCGATGGTTTGGCAACTTCGCAACCTTCGGTAGATTCCTAGGCCTACACACCTCGCACGAGGACATAGATTCAATCTTCAATTACTCGTGCCCTTTGTGCGAAGGATCTTGCTGACTACTGACTCCTGACCACCTGCCGTTCAACACTTCTCCCCCAATCACCACCGCACTGCAGCGGTTCATCCCGAACCAATAGGCAATTTCGCGATAGTCGCCGACATCGAACATCGCCAGGTCGGCGTCCTTGCCTGGTTCTATGCTGCCCTTGCCGGCCTGCCGGGCCAGCGCGCAGGCACCGTTAATTGTGGCTGCGCTAATGGCCTCTGCCGGACTCATTTTCAGATGCGTGCAGGCCAGCGAAAGTATGAAGGGCATGCTGGTGGTGGGCGAGGTGCCGGGATTGTAATCCGTAGCTAGCGCCACCGCGGCTCCGCCTTCGATCAGCCGGCGCGCCGGCGGGTAGCGGTCGAGCCCCAGGAAATAATTAGCGCCCGGCACCAGCGTGGCCACCGTTTCAAAGCGGCTCAGCCTTTCCACGTCTTCGTCGCTGATAAAGTCCAGGTGATCGAACGAAGCCGGCTTCGAAGCTAGCAGCGGCGCCAAGGAGCAGGCGCTGAGCTGGCACACATGCACGCGCGTACCCAGACCGTTTTCCACCGCTGCCTGCAGGACACGTTCCGCATCGTGCGGCGAGAACGCGCCACGGTCGCTGAACACATCCACAAACTCGGCCAGCTTCTGGCGCGCAGCCTGGGGGATCATCAGCTCACAAACTTCACGCACATATTTTTCTGGATGCCGCAGGTGCTCACGCGGCACCACGTGTGCCCCCAGCAGAGTGCCAATCACCGTGCCCGGCCAGCGGGCCGCCGCGTCGCGCACCGCCATCAGCGATTTCAACTCGGCTTCCACGCTCAGGCCGTATCCTGATTTGGCCTCCACTGTGGTAGAGCCCTGCGACGCCATCTCCTCCAGGGCGCCCAGCACGTGCTGCGCCAGTTCTTCCCTGCTCGCCCGGCGTACTCCTTCCACGCTGGAGCGAATGCCGCCGCCCGCCTCTGCAATTTCTTCGTAGCTGGCGCCCGCCGTTCGCTTTTCGAAATCCACCAGGCGCGGCTCTGTGAACACCGGGTGCGTGTGCGAGTCCACAAAACCAGGGAGCACCACCTTGCCTGTACAGTCAATTTCGTGCAGATTTTTTGGTTTGCGCTTCAGCCAGGAGTCGCGCAGGGCGTCGCGGGTTCTGCCCACGGCCACAATCTTGCCTGCCTCGCACAGTACCGCCCCGTCTTCAATGATCGAGAGTTCGCCCAGTTCCCTGCCCCTTCGCGGCGTGGAGCCGCCCTGCAGCGTTAGCAGTTGCCGGATATTTACCAGAAGGAGAGGTGCGGCGGTGGTGTCCTTATTGGAGTGGTGCGCTGCCTTCAAAGGCAACCCTCAGGGGCTAAAGCCCAATATCTGAAATGGCACTATTGGCGCGGCTGAAGCCGCGCCCCTCCGAAAGAGTGGCCTCTTACTGCACATTCAAAATTCAGGAAAGCCAAGGTCCTCTTGCCCATACCATCGTAATTGTAGTCTGCCGTAAACGGACCGAAGCTCAGCACCGATCATATGTAAAGCCAGGTAAAGCGCTTGGACCGAATCCACGCCCCCGGCGTAAAACCTTTTCTCTTTTATGGGCGAGGAAATAAGGTAGGGACAAGTCCAGAGGCCATCAGGATCCGGCACAGGCTTTCCAACTTTGACCGTAACGGTGATAGAACGACCCTCGTGCTCGCCTTCCAAGAGTCTTTCGGCAATCACTTCACCTAATTCAATTCTATCCATGCACCTCGAACTACGCGCTACTTCTCCATCGGAATATTGATTCCCTTCTCCCGGGCGAAACGGCTGGCCTCTTCATAACCAGCGTCCACGTGCCGCGCCACACCGATTCCCGGATCGTTGGTCAGCACGCGCTCAATGCGTTTGGCCATGCCCTCAGTTCCATCGGCAACCGTCACCTGCCCGGCGTGCTGCGAGTAGCCAATGCCCACCCCGCCGCCGTTGTGGATGGAAACCCAGGAGGCTCCGCTGGCGGTGTTCAGCAGCGCGTTGAGCAGGGGCCAGTCAGCCACTGCATCGCTGCCGTCTTTCATGCTCTCGGTCTCGCGAAAGGGCGAAGCCACCGAACCCGTGTCCAGATGATCGCGGCCGATCACGATGGGCGCCTTCAGCTTGCCTTTTTTGACCAGTTCATTCATGGCCAGCCCGAACTGCGCCCGCTCGCCGTAGCCCAACCAGCAGATGCGCGCCGGCAGTCCCTGGAACTTGATGCGCTCCCGCGCCAGCTTGATCCAGCGGCTCAGGATGCGGTTATCGGGAAACAGCTCCAGCACCAGTTCGTCGGTGGTGTGAATGTCAGAAGCTTCGCCGCTCAGAGCTACCCAGCGGAACGGGCCGCGCCCCTCGCAGAACAGTGGACGAATGTAGGCCGGCACAAAGCCCGGAAAATCGTACGCGTTCTTCACCCCGCGCTGGAAGGCGAAGGTGCGGATGTTGTTGCCGTAGTCGAAGGTCACCGCGCCCATCTTCTGCAGGCGCAGCATGCCTTCCACGTGGCGGGCAATGGAATCCAGCGACCGTTCCTCATACCCCTTGGAATCGCGCTGCCGCAACTCCGCCGCCTGATCCACCGTCAACCCTTGCGGAATGTAACCATTCAGCGGATCATGGGCCGAGGTCTGGTCGGTCAGAATGTCGGGCACCACGCCGCGTTCTGCCAGCTCGGGAATCACGTCCGCACAATTCCCCACCAGGCCTACCGAGATGTTTTCCTTCTTGCGCACCGCATTCTTCAGAATGCGCAGTGCTTCGTCCAGCGAGTTGACCATGAAGTCGCAGTAGCCGGTCTTGAGCCGCTTCTTAATGCGCTCCGGGTCAACCTCCACGCCCAGGAACGCCGCCCCGGTCATGGTGGCGGCCAGTGGCTGAGCGCCGCCCATCCCGCCCATGCCGCCGCTCACGATCAGCTTGCCTTCTAGTTCACCGCCAAAATCTTTCTCGCCCGCCGCCGAAAATGTCTCAAATGTTCCTTCAATGATTCCCTGTGACCCGATGTAAATCCAGGAACCTGCGGTCATCTGGCCGTACATCATCAGCCCGGCGCGCTCCAGCTCATTAAACTTCTCCCAGTTCGACCAATGTCCTACCAGGTTGGCGTTGGCAATCAGCACCCGCGGCGCGTATTCGTGCGTCTTGAACACTCCCACCGGCTTGCCCGACTGCACCAGCAGCGTCTCGTCGCTCTTGAGCGATTTCAGGGTGTTGACTATCGCGTGGTAGCACTCCCAGTTACGCGCCGCCTTTCCCGTTCCGCCGTAGATCACCAGATCGTGTGGCCGCTCGCCCACCTCCTCATCCAGGTTGTTCATGAGCATGCGCATGGCTGCTTCCTGCTGCCAACCTTGGCAGGAAAGAGCTGAGCCGCGGGGCGCACGGATGGCCGTATAAGCTGCGGAATGAACTTCCGTTTCTACTGGCATGACGATTTCATGGTAGTTGCTTGACCCAAGGTGACGCAATGATTGCTTGCTGGCCCACATTTCTCGGGAAAAATGCGTTCACGGCAAACGTGAGTGGGCGGCGGTGTTGAAAATTGCATCGTCCGCCGATCTCAGAATTTATCTTATATCCATATCCGTTAACTCGCACGCTAACAATCTCTTCCCGGGCTAGCGGTCTCGGGCTCATTTGCGTTGGGAAAACAGCCGTGGTATGCTGCCGCCCCTTACCGGCAGGATTCGTTGCAGTACCCGGTGTTTTGTTAGCACATCAACCAGACGTAATCTCTGGCCAAAGAGAGAAGAAGAATGGATACACGCTTCGCAGCAGCTTACATCGGATACTCCCCTGCGACGTTGCGGTTGTGGAGGCGTAAAGGGTCTGGGCCGAAGTTCTACAACGTCGGCCGCTTTATCGAGTACCGCCAGGAGGATCTGGACGCCTGGTCGGGAGGCGAAGAGATAACCGCGCTGCGCCGCGCCGAGCGCCGGTCGAAGAGTGTGGCCAAAATGCGCGCCGCCAAGCGCTCTCCCGCATCCGATTTCACCCAAAATCTGGCCGAAGTAACCAGCAGAGGCTGGTCGTAAGGGAGTATTCCACTAACTTCCGTGCGCTCGTTGGTTTCCGAGCGCCGCTTCTTTCCTCAACTGGGAGCGATACTTTCGTGTCTCAGCATTCCCTCCCACGCTGCTTCACGAAGGGGCGCGGAAGCACAGGATATTGTGACCCTCAGCCCCGTTATTGCAAATAATTGTTAATTCTCCAGCAGGAAATACCAGATTTCGGCATCCGCTTCGGCAGCACGGTACTGCTGGGCGCCAGCAAATTGCACAAATCAGGCTATTTTCTTTTATTATCGTCGTGGCATCTTACTTGCACACCTCCTGCTGGCCTATAATTCGGGAGGAATAACCCCGTGCCGATGGCGACTCGCGGAAATAAGAATTGGAATAACCCGGAGCAACTGGCAGTGCCTTCTTCCACACCGACTTCCTTCGACCAGATGGTTAAGCAACTGGGACTCTCCCCGGAGCAGTACGAAAGTTCTGCTGTCCTGAAGGAATGGGTACGCAAGAACAAAGACGTCAAGTACGTCCCCACAGCCTTGCTGCAAGCGTGGGGCTTCAAGGTGGATAGCAACCTCTGAGCCTTTCTTTACTCTCACTTCACCATACTTAAGCACAGCCTCGGCCGCTGCGGGTCCGCATCGGACTTAGGCCGCTTCTTCCCGGGCCAGTTTCTGATCCAGTGACCGCAGTTCCTCGATCAGGTTCACCAGCACACGATAGAAGACTTCCGCCCCGTCCCTATTGGCAATATCGCTCTTGCCGCCCGCCAGATATTTCCTTAGCTCCCGGGACGCGTAGATGGCCGTTGGAAACCCTCCCTGCTGCAAACTCAGATTGCGCGCCCGCATGCGCTCTTCCAGCTGCTCCAGCGCCTCAACCACGTCTTTCCCGTGCGCTTCCGCCCACGATGGCGCTCCATAACCCCCGCTCTGCTGGTGAATCACCTCCGCAATCTTCTCCAGCGCCTGGTCCACCCGGTGCTCTTCAAAAGCTGGCTTCATTTGGCCCCCCTTAACGAATCTCAATTCCTAAGGGGCCAGACGCGCTGGCCTGCGTCGTGGTTGCCAGTAGTGCCTTCAGGGAGATTGCTACCAGATCAGTTTTAAGCCGAATTGAACCTGCCGCGAAGTGGTGGAGGTGCTGCTGATTGCTCCCGCCGTGCCCGAGACGCCCGAGGGCGTGAAGGCAATCAGATTCGGTGTATTGAAATTGGCGCGGTTGAGCAGATTGAAAAATTCGGCGCGGAATTGCAAGGCCAGCCGTTCCCGGAGTGCCGTCTCTTTCAGCACGGAAAAATCCCACGTCGCCAGGCCGGGGCCGATCAGACTGTCCCGGCCCAGGTTGCCGTAAAAGCCGCTGTTGAGCGGCGGCGCCAGAAAGGCATTAGGGTTGAACCACTGGCTGGGCCGGCCAAGTACCACCGGGCCCGTGAAATCGGGGTTCACGAACGGTCGCACCGGATTGCGCGTGTCTCCATTGTTCGATGGGTTATAGCTGAGCTGCGGGGTAAAAGGAAAACCCGACTGCAGGGTGACTATGCTGTTCACCGACCAGCCGCTAGCCAGAGCACTGCGCCAGCCCTCCAAACCCCCGCCCAGCGCGTGACCCCGCCCGAACGGCAACTGGTAGACGCTGTTAATTGCCGCAATATGCCTTACATCGTAGGTGGCCAGTCCGTAGTCCGCGTGTAGATCAAAGGGGTTCGATACCAGTCCTGGCGCGTTCGCTGCTGCCGTTCCATTCAGCGAATCCCCTGTATCCAGCGCCTTCGACCAGGTATAGACGCCCCGCAGGCAAAAGCCGCGGCTGAAGCGGCGGTTCACGTCAACCTGAAGCGCGTTGTAATTGCTGTCGCCGCGCGAGAACCACGTCCAGGTGTTCGCCAGATTGGGATTCGCCTTGGGCGTGCCTGCCGGAATGTAGAAGGTACCCGCGGGAACGGGAGCACTGGCCAGCGCCCCAGGGAAATTGGCAGGAAATCTGGCTGGGCACGGTGCGGCCGGGCAGATCGTGGGGACTGGCCCGTTGGCGTCAACGCCGATGATTTCGTGATAGCCGTGGCTTCCGACATAGCCCACAATCAAGCCGGTGTTGGGTGAGAGTTCCTGTTCGACTCGCAATGACCAGGAAATCAGAGTCGGTGTCTTCAAATCCGGCTGGACTCCTCCAGCAATGATCTTGGCTTTAGGCGACACGGGAGCAGCGGGATCCAGGGGAAGCGATGACACGGGCAGAGACGCGATGCTGTAGGTTGGATTAAACGGTGGGTTCTGGTCCGCGCGGTACCCCAGGGCATCCTGCAGGTCGTTGTACATTCCAAAGCCGGCGCGAAAGACGGTCTTCCTGCTGAACGGACTCCAGGCTAGCCCCAGCCGTGGTTGAGGCAGGAACCTGGCGTGATTAACTGTGAACAGCGAATCTCCTACAACCGGCTTGCTCGAGATGACCCCATCATTGAACATAAAGTTCGCGGCCCGGCTATGGGCTTCGTTCCAGCCGGTGGTGAATTCGGCGCGGAACCCAAGAGACAACATCAGCGAGGGCGTGATGCGAATCGCATCTTCGCCGTACCAGGCGCCCAAAAGCGAGCGCCAGTTCATTTCCGTCGGTGAAGGGTCGTAGAGAAAACTTGCCGTTTTCCCCTGTAGGAACGTCTGCAGGCTGGCGAAGGTGGCTTGCCCGTATTGGCTGAGCGCCAGAGTCTCGTTGGACTGGAAGGGCTGCAGCCACACTCCCAGGGTGAATTGGTGGCGGCCGCGGGTCAGCGCCACGCGATCTTCAAACGTGTAGAGATTGCGAGCCACCCGCAGATTGCTGCCGTTGTTGCTGCCGGCCAGCCCAATCTGTGCCTGCGGATTGGAGGCAGCGCTGCCCCCAACCACCACCGCCCCTACCGGATGTCCCAGCAAGAAGCCGGGCACGCTGGCCGCCGGCGTGCCGGGAGTCGGTTCGCCGGTGAAGAAGTAGCCCGCGCGGGAAAAACCTAAGCGTGCCACATTTACAGTAGACGCCGAAAACGAGTGCGTCTCATCCAGGCTGAACACCTGTTCGCGAAGCGTAAGGGCGTCCGTGCTGTAGGAATCGAGCGTGGTAGCCGTCAAATCGTCACCATCATCCACGGTGTACACCACGCCCAGCGAGTCGCGTTCGGAGATAACCCGGTCCAGCCGCAGCGTGCCGAAATCCTCGCGAATGGTTTGCAAGGGACTGCTGAACACCTGCGCAATGCCGTTGAAATCTGGCGCCCCGGTGGGAGCAACCGGCCACAGATTCAGCAGGGGCCGAACACTAGGCGCTGCGGCCGCCCGTGAGGCGGCATCGGGCACAAAGGCCGCCGATGTCTGGTGCAAGCGCTGGCGCAGCCCCTCGTAGTTGCCGAAGAGAAACGTCTTGTCAGTTTGAATGGGACCACCCAGGGCCGCGCCGAACTGGTTGCGCTGGAATGGGGGCGCCGACCCCTGGTCGAAATAGTTCGGCGCGTCCAGTGCATTGTTGCGCAAAAACTCGTACACGCTTCCGTGCAGTTGATTGCTCCCTGCCTGGGTGGCGATGATCACCTGCCCGCCGGGATGCTTGCCGTATTCAGCGCCATAAGAGTCGCGCAGTACGCTGAACTCGCGCACCGCGTCCACACCCAGTAATTGCTGGCTGGCGCCGCCGGGCTGCATGTTATTTTCCGCCGCCCCGGTGTATTCCACTCCGTTCAGCAAGAACAGGTTCTGCTGCGGGCGGTTCCCCGACACCGCGAAATTATTCCCCGTGGTGGAATTTGAAACTCCGATCCCGCCTGTCTTCTCCCAGGTGAAGTTGACAATGCCGGGATTGAGAGTGAGCAGCAAGTCGTAGCTGCGCCCGTTGAGCGGGAGGTCCTTCACCTGCTTCTCTCCCACCAGGCCGGAGATGTCCTGCGTTGTCAGGCTCACTAGCGAAGCATCTTCCGTTACCTTGATTTGCTGGCTCACCGGCCCGATGCGCAGGCTCAGATTGACGCTCGCATCCTGTCCCACCACAAGCCGGATCCCGCTGCGGATGGCTTCCGCAAATCCATCCTTTGTGACCCGCACCTCATATTGACCAGGAG
>DATFDP010000270.1:0-3192 GCA_035252015.1 Terriglobales bacterium | reverse complement strand
AAAAAAAAGACGGCCCTTTCGGGCCGCCTTTTTTCACAAAACCTAAACTACAGCTGGGGTTGTGGCGGATTCTCCGACATCGGCGGATTTTGCGGGTTCTGCTGTGGCGGAGGCGTTTGCCGCGGCGGCATCTGCGGATTTACGCTGCCCTGGCCCGGCATGGTCTGCGGCTGCGTCGTTGCCGGTGCACCCGGAGTGCCTGTCTGCCCGTTCAGCGAGCTCACGGTAATGTGGTTCACCACCCGGCGGCTGCCGGCATACGAACCGGCTATGCGCTCAGCCGTCTGTTTCTGGTCCGGCGTCGCCACCGTGCCCGTCAGTTCGACGTCAGTGTCAGTGACATTAGTCTGGATGTTCGTTCCAGAAAGCGTGCCCTGCTGCTGCAGTGCATTCTGGATTTCAGACTGGATTTGGGTCGAGCTCTGCGCCGTGCCCATCTGGTTGTTAGGGGTTTGCACTCCCTGCTGAGTCATGCCCGGCTGCGTCTGGCCCGGCTCAGTCTGGGCTGTTCCCGGGCTCTGCTGCGTCTGAGTGTTCATGCCCGCCTGAGCGGAAGGTCTCTCAGCACCTTGCTGCCGGCTCTCCGCCTGCGCGGACCCGCTCATGCTTCCCGGTTCCTGGTTGCCTTGCTGCACGCCCGCCTCGGCTGACGTGTTGCCGGCCTCACTGCCTGCCGCGCTCGGCGACGGCATCTCAGCCGCTCCTGAGGTGGTGGCTGCCGCGTTCGGGTTCACTTTCAGTTTGGCATGTACTTTCTTCACGCCCGGAACCGACTTGGCCAGCTCTTCCGCGTGCTTGCGATCAGCTTTGGATGCCACCGATCCGCTCAGCGTGACTACTCCTTTTTTCGCTTCTACTTGCACGTTCTTCAGCGTCGGCTCGGTGGAAAGTTTCTGCTGCACCTGCTGCGCTAGCGCGTCATTATCGGGAGCGGTGGCGGCTGAACTCGACGTGCTCTGTGTCTGGTCCGGTGCCGTGGTTTGGCCCTGATCTGGTGCCGTGGTACTCGGAGCCTGCGTGCTTGGCTGTTGTGTGGTGGGCGACTGGCTCGACGGGTACTGTCCCGCCTGCGACCCTGCCTGGCCTGTCTGCGCCAGGCCGTAGGTGGTGGCCAATGCCAGCCCCAGGGTTAACAGCAATGAATGTTTTTTCATACACCCTTTCTCCTCAAGTTGTTGGCGATTTGCGAGTCTCTGCTCGCGACGAAGGGAACGCCAGCGTAGCTTCAGCCATTAATTGATTGGCTCTTGAGTTAGGTGCCTCATCGCCCCACGGGTTTGCCCACTCCCCTCCCCCCAGCCTGCTTCCGTGCCGCCCAGAGATCCCGCCTCGCGCGGCTGTCATCCTGAGTGGAGCCGGTTGGTACGCTTGCGAATCAGCCTCCGCAGTCGAAGGATCTGGCGTTTCGCAAAGCTCATAACTGATAGCTAAAAAAGGTCTTGATTCATCAACCCTTCATTCCAAAATCGTCAATTCCTCCCAAAGGGTGCTATTGAACCCTCCTATCGCTGAAATTAAACTGTTTCTATGCACGCGCATGCCGGCCACGGCCATGAACCCTCCCGCGTGCTGCGCATCTCCCTCGGCATTACACTTGCCTATGTTGTCCTTTTGGTAATAGCTGGGATTAAGGCGCACAGCTTGGCCCTGCTTTCCGAAGCCGGCCATAATGCCTCTGATTTCCTGGCCCTGCTGCTCTCTCTCGGCGCCGTCTATCTGCAGCAACGGCCGCCCAGCCCCACCAAGACTTACGGCTACTCCCGCGCCGGCGTCCTGGCGGCCTTTCTCAACGCTATCGCCCTGGTCATCATCTCCTTCGTCATTTTTTACGAAGCGTTCCACCGCTTGCTTGCGCCGCGCCCAATTCATGCCGGCGTCATGATCTGGGTGGCCGCCCTGGGCGTCCTCATGAACGGCGTTATCTCCTGGCTTCTCTACCGCAGCCGCCAGGACCTGAACATCCGCAGCGCTTTTCTGCACATGTTTGGCGATACTCTGTCCACCGCCGCCGTCATCGGCGGCGCCGCCGCCATCCTCGCTACCGGCTATGTCTGGATTGACTCCGCTCTCTCCTTCGGCATCGGCGCTCTCATCCTCTGGTCCGCCTTCGGCATCGTGCGCGAAAGCTTCAACATCCTGCTGGAAGGCACCCCGCGCGGCATGGAACTGGAACATATCGCTGCCGCCATCGCCGCCATCGAAGGCGTAAACGACGTTCACGACCTGCATGTATGGAGCATCGGCTCTGATAGCCACGCCCTCTCCTGCCACATCAGCATCGCCGATATTCCGCCCTCCGCCAGCGAGCGCATCCTGCGCGACGTTAAGGACAAGCTGCGCGATGGCTTCCGCATTTCCCACACCACCATCCAGTTCGAGCACGTGGTCTGCGACGTCGCCCACGGCTGCGTCGTCCCTGCCTCCGCCCATGACCATCCCGCCGAGCACTCCCACTAGCGCCTCTCTTGCACTTAGGCCGCGTACGGCATTGCACGTGTGGCGTAGCGCCGGCCTCTGGCCGGGATCGTGTAGCGCCGGCCTCTGGCCGGCTGTCATAGGGCGTCCCGCCCTCACCGATGCGAACGGGGCTCTTACGCTGGGAAATCCTGAGCGCAGCGAAGGACCTCACCTCACCGTCAACGGCTTGCATCTTACCTTTCATGATCCGTAAGAGTCCTAAGGGTTACGTGCTGCTCTCCAAGACAACCGGCAAGAAGTTGGGCGGCCCCTACAAAACCCGCGAGCAGGCGCTCAAGCGCGAACGCCAGGTACAGTTCTTCAAGCGGCGTAAAGCTGCGTGAGCTTCAGGATGGTGTCATGCTAGGCGCTCCAGCGCCGAAGTTGAGGCGCTGAGCAGGCGTCCGAGCCCGCTGTTGAAATCCTGAGCGTAGCGCAGGACCGCGTGCACAACCGAGGCTCCGACAGCCTCACGGCGGGCTGCGCATCCCGAACCCCGGTCTGAGTGCTGACTGCTGAATGCTGAGGGCTTCCCCGACGCTCCGCCCCACGGCAACATCTTTTATAATTGTCGTTTGTCGATACAGTGAACATTCCTACCAGCTCGACTGCGAAAGGGACCTATGCCGACTGACGTCATCATGCCCCAGATGGGGGAATCAATCTTTGAAGGCACCATCACCAAATGGCTGAAGAAGCCGGGCGAGAAGGTGCAGCGCGACGAGCCGCTGTTTG
>DATFDP010000269.1:0-19850 GCA_035252015.1 Terriglobales bacterium | reverse complement strand
CGCGAGGTCTGCCATGAGTGCTGCCAAAAAAACTCTGAACGTCGCCATGATCGGCCAGGGCTTTATGGGCCGGGCCCACTCCAACGCTTTTCATCAGGTAGGACACTTTTTCGACACGCCTTTCGAACTGCGGCGCAAGGTTATCTGCGGGCGCAACCGCGAAACTCTGGACGCCATGGCCGCGCGCTGGGGCTGGGATGAAACCGCCACCGAGTGGCAGGCTGTAGTGGAGCGCAAGGACATTGATGTGGTGGATGTGGCCACGCCTAACAATCTGCACGCGCCCGTGGCCCTGGCGGCGGCCAAGGCAGGGAAGCTTTTGCTCTGCGAGAAACCGCTGGCCATGTCGGTGGCTGAAGCCGAGCAAATGGCTGCGGCCGCACGCAAAGTGCCTAACCTGGTGTGGTTCAACTATCGCCGCGTGCCTGCCATTGCGCTGGCCAAGCGCATCATGGACGAAGGCCGGCTGGGCCAGGTCTACCACTATCGCGCGGTCTATCTGCAAAGTTGGGGACCGGAACGCGAGGGCGTGTGGCGCTTCAAGAAAAGCGTCGCCGGCAGCGGCGCCATGGGCGACCTGCTCTCCCACTCTATTGACCTGGCGCTGATGCTCAACGGAGAAATCAGCGAGCTTTCTGCCATGCTGCGCACCTTTGCCCCGCCGCCGCGCGACGTGGATGACGCCGTGCTCCTGCTGGCGCGCTTCGCCAATGGCAGCATCGGCAGCTTTGAGGCTACGCGCTACGCCATCGGGCGCAGGAATTACAACCAGTTCGAGATTCACGGCTCCAAGGGCATGCTGCGCTTCAACCTGGAAGACCTGAACCGCCTGGAATTCTTCGACAGCAACGACAAACAGGAAATCCTGGGTGCCCATCAGGTGCTGGTCACTGGGCCCGGCCATCCTTATGTGGACCGCTACTGGCCTCCGGGGCACATCATTGGGTACGAGCACACGTTTATTTCGACGCTGGCGGATTTTCTCGACGCGTTGGCGAAGAACCAGCCCTTCCATGCGAATTTCGACGACGCAACGCAGGTGCAGCGCGTGCTGGAGGCGGTGGAGCATTCGGCGGCTGACGGGGGGTGGGCCAAGCTGGGCAGCAGCGCGCGCGCAGCCGACTAAAGCACAAAGCGGTTTCAAAATCTCACAATCTTCTAGGGAACGAAGCAACAATTACACTGGCGGGCAATGGACACCACGCATGCCGGTTCCGTCCTTTTCATCGAACTGGGTCTTGCTTTCCTTGGCTTAGCTCTCTTAGCCCGGTTGGCCAAGCGCTGGGGCTTCTCGGCAATTCCCTTGTATCTGATAGCTGGTCTTGCGTTCGGCAAGGGAGGACTGGCCCCGCTTCGGCTCAGCGAGAACTTCGTCGGCACGGGAGCCGAGATTGGTGTGCTCTTGCTGCTGTTCATGCTGGGCCTGGAGTACACCGGGAACGAACTGAAGAAAAGCCTACGGATGGGGGCCGGCGCCGGTATTCTCGATTTCGCCCTGAACTTCACGCCCGGCATGATTGCGGGATTGCTCGCCGGCTGGCACCTGCTTCCTGCTGTCCTGTTGGGTGGCGTGACCTATATTTCCTCTTCTGGAGTAATCGCCAAGGTGCTGGCTGAACTGGGGCGACTGGACAATCCAGAAACGCCGCTGGTTCTCTCCGTGCTGGTGCAAGAGGATTTGGCCATGGCGGTTTACCTGCCGCTTGTCGGCGTTTTGCTTAGCGGGGGCGGGGCGGCCAGAGTCGCAATTTCGATTGCGATCGCGATTGTAGTTGTCAGCCTGGTGCTGCTGGCGGCGCTGCGATATGGCCATCAGTTCAGCCGCTTTGTGGCGCACGAGTCGGATGAGATCATTCTGCTGACCGTATTTGGAGTGGTGCTGCTGGTGGCCGGTGTAGCCCAGCGATTTCAGGTTTCTGCCGCTATTGGTGCATTTCTGGTCGGCATAGCGTTTTCCGGACCGGTGGCGGAGAAATCGCAACGCCTTGTCAGCCCGCTGCGAGACCTGTTCGCGGCGATGTTCTTTTTCTTTTTTGGGCTGGAAATTGAACCTGCAAGCCTGGTCCCGGCGCTGCCCTTTGCCGTTGGGTTGGGAGCGGTTACCGCGCTGACCAAGGTAATGACAGGATACTGGGCGGCAAGCCGGGCAGGCATTGAGGCTGCAGGTCGTCTGCGCGCTGGTGTGGAGCTGGTCGCGCGCGGCGAGTTCTCCATCGTCATCGCCGGACTTGGCGTCGCTGCAGAACCGCGGCTCGGGCCGCTTTCTGCTGCCTACGTGCTCATGATGGCAATACTAGGGCCGCTCCTCGCGCGCCTGACAAATTGAGCGGTCCACCGTCGCGGCTGCTACCTGCGACCACCGTTCTCATTCTCCGCCACCACGCCGTTGCGCTGCTTCTTCAGCATCTCCACGCCCTGGGCGAAGGTCATGTGGCCCGGGACACGGCGGAAATCGCTGGAATCTTCCGTCTCCTGGATATTAATGCTTTTGAAGAGCAGCGCCTTGCCGGTGAAGCTGAGCTGCATGTGGGTGGTTGTCCAGTAGCCATTGGCCACCGGGCCTTGCACCACCACGAAACGTCCGCCGCGATCCAGATGGCCGAGAATGCCCCAGCCAAAGCCCACATCCTTGAATAGCGTGCCGTCAATGCGGGCGATGCGCGCCTGGTGAGGCTCAATCAGCAGAAATCCATCCATGCCGGTAAACACCTGCTGCTCGCGGCTGGGCGGCTCGAAGCCGGGATTGGGTTGGAAGCGCAGCCGCACCAGCTCCAGGCCGTTAACTTCCTCCTTGCCTTCATATTGGTAGCGGAAAGCATCCGGCAGAGCCTGCACCATGCGGGTGACGCGGTCGGAGTCTTCCTTCTGCTGTTTCTGCTTCTTGCGCAGCTCCCCGGGATTGCGCAGCAACTGCTCCAAGCGTGCGAACTCCTGCTGGCGCTGCCCAGGGCTTATCGGCTGGTCGTTCACCGCCACCAGCATGCCAGCTGTGCCTTCTGCGGTTTCCACGTATGCCCGCGTCTGTACGCCGGCTTTGGGAGTTTGGCGGCGTACGCGGAACATGAGGCTAACATCGTCGTGGCCGGCTTTGACCTCGTTCGCCACGGCCTGACGCACCAGTTCATCGGGATTAAAAGAATGCTGTGGCGGCTTGGGAGCGCCGTTCGTCCCTGTGGGCGTTTGCTGGGCGAAACCTGCTGCCAGCGCGATCGCTACGAAAGTTGCCGTAACCCACAAGGGTCCTTGACTGCGGGTCATGTTCTGCGGTCCTGATTAGCCGGAGGCTGCTCTGTCTAAAAGTCTACCCAATTAGAGTCTCTGAATGCCAACCCTGTTGCTTTTACCTTCGGCGCGTGGCAAGTGTCAGAAAGGAAAACGGCTAAGGACAAATCAAGCTGGAGGGAAGGAAGAATCGTCGGCTCGTTCGAAAAGGCAGTCCCAGTGATTTTTGAGCCACGTGACGTGAAAAAGCCGCTGTTCCCCTGGTTACTAACCGGCCTTATCCCGTTTTCGTGGCGCTTCCGAACGAGCCGACGCGTGAGGTATTGCAACACAGGTGCCAAACAACTTGGGGTTCGAAGATGAAATCCAGCCAGATTGGCCTGTGATGGAACCGGAAAATTGCGCCAAACCAGCAGGGACGAGAGGACAACGGGCGGAGCGACGCCTATTGTGAAACCGGGAATGCAACCGCTAAGCACATGCGTACCAGCAGGCGGGATTTGCCTCCGGCTTACACCGGAGGGGTAGGGGTGGGGAGTTCTTCAGTAATCCTCAAAATGCTTGCTAAGTGCGCTAAAATCCGAGCTAAACCAATGCTTTAGGCAGTTGGTGGTTTAGCTGGCGCGCGGCCGCAAGCCTTGCCCGGCGGCATAAATCTAACGACTGGAGTCACTTACATGTGGAAACGCAAGGAAGACGAGGAAGCTGAGGGATCAGTCACACGGGCGCAAAGCAGCTCTGGACGTCCTGAACCCCCTCGCATGACCGCTCCGGTGAGTGGCAGCGCCCACATCGGCCGCTCCGTGTTCATCAAGGGTGAGCTCTCTGGGAGCGAAGATCTATACATAGACGGCAACGTGGAGGGTAACATTGACTTGCCGGGAAACAATCTGATGGTTGGCCCCAACGGGCGCGTGCGTGCCGGCATCCGCGCACGAGGCGTGATCATTGAAGGCAAGGTGGACGGTGACATTGAAGCCACAGAGCGGGTGGAATTAAGAAAGACTGCGGTGCTGATGGGTAGCATCGTCACCCAGCGCGTTTCCATCGAAGATGGAGCTTATTTCAAAGGCGGCGTGGACGTGAAGCGGCAAGCGGCGCCGGCACCCCAGCAGCAGCCAGCGCAGCCGCGACCGGAAGTGAAGCGCGAAAGCAACCCTATCGCAGCTTCAGCTGCAGCGCCGGGCAGCAGCACCTCTGCGCTGCCGAAGCCGCCGCTGGTGGAGCAAAAGAAATCCTGATTACTCCCCAAGCCTTAACGCGATACACTAGGGCTGAAATCATACCTGCAAGCCGGTGATGGCGTTCCATGGGTTCTGTGGCGCAGAGTCTTCGAAAGCTATTCCGCGGCGGCTCCAGTGCCGAGCCGGCGCCTAAACCGCGTACGCAGACGCGAGCCTCGCGCCGCTCCAGCGGGTTGGGAGAATTGACTCGTGCGCTGGCGGGGCGCGAGGGCCTGTGCGTCCTTGATATAGGACCTACTTCCCCGGATAATATTCAGCACTTCACCGAACTGGGCTACAAGGTCTACAGCGAAGACGTGCTGCTGGCCTCGCGGGACCAGCAGTATATTTCTACAGATTCCGAAGGCAATCAGGTAGTGGACGAGAAGCGGTTCCTGAGCGATAACCTCGACTACGGTCCGCAAACCTTTGATGCCGTGTTGTGCTGGGACATGGCCGATTACATGGTAGAACCGCTGGTGAAGCCGGTGGTGGCTCGCCTGTGGTCGGTGCTCAAGCCCGGGGGACTGGTGCTGGCCTTTTTTCACACCAAGGACGCGGGGCCCGACGCCCCCTTGTACCGCTACCACATTGCCGGAACCGACAACATAGAACTGCAGCAGTTGAGCGGTGGAAACGCCCGCAACGGCAGCACGCCGGGATGGCGACTGCAGCGCGTGTTCAACAACCGCCACATCGAAAATCTCTTCCGCGATTACGCCAATCTCAAGTTTTTCCTGGCCCGCGATAACGTGCGAGAGGTTATGGTCAAGCGCTAGGGATTAACCTTCCAGGCTTCCAGATAAAAATACGCTGATGTGGTGTCGGGGGCCAACGAGCTACGTCTAAATAGGTTTGGCAGGTGCTCTAGCCGGGGTGCCGGCCGAACCAAAACGGGCGCAGGCAGCGGCTGTGGCGCAGACAAGAAGTTCCCTTCGGCTGGACTTTCTGAGACACTGGATATCAATAGATATGACTGGTGGTGCGGCTAGAGGGTAGCGGGCCGTGGTACGGAAAATGAGTCTACACAAGCCAATCAGGGAAGGAAAGCTGACGCCGGCAGGCTGGGTGGCGGCCGCGCTACTCGCGTCACTGGCAGGCCTTTTTTCAGGATGCAGCGAGGGCAATGTGGCGGCCTCCATAAAGGCGCCGCCAGCGGCCCAGGTGAAGGTGCTGGCGGCGGAGCTGCGCACAGTGCAGGAAACCAGCGAATACGTGGCTACCATCAAGTCGCGAAATTCGGCCACCATCCAGCCGCAGGTGGAAGGACAGATCACGAAAATTTTTGTTCGCTCGGGCGAGAGGGTTCGAGCGGGTGCACCATTGCTGGAGATTGATCCGCTCAAGCAGCGCGCCACCGTGAACAGCTCCCAGGCCACGGAGCGGCAGAAGCAGGCCAACCTGGAGTGGGCAAAGACCCAGCTGGAGCGTGCGAAAAAGCTGTATGCCGCTGGCGTGGTGAGCCGGCAGGACCTGGACCAGGCGCAGACAGGTTACGACGCGGCGCAGGCGGATTTGGCCTCGCTGAATGCGCAAGTTAAAGAGCAGCAGGTGCAGCTGCAGTATTACGAGGTGGTGGCGCCGAGCGACGGCATTGTAGGCGACATTCCGGTTCATGTGGGCGACAGGGTGACCAACTCAACCATGCTGACCACAGTGAACCGCAATACCGATCTGGAGGCCTACATCCAGGTGCCGCTCGAACGGGCCGCGCAACTGCGGCTGGGCCTGCCGGTAGACATCGTGACTGATACAGGAGCGGTGCTGGCGAAGTCGCGCATCACCTTCATTTCGCCGCAGGTGGACACCGGCATGCAGTCGGTGCTGGTGAAGGCGCTGATTACGAATCCGCGGCGGGAAATCCGCTCAGCGCAATTTGTGCGAGCGCGGGTGGTGTGGAGTTCGCATCCCGGGCTCACGATTCCGGTCACTGCGGTGGTGCGCATCAGCGGGCAATACTTCGCCTTTTTGGCGGAGCAGGGATCGAAGGGATCGGTGGCGCGCCAGGCACCGGTGCAGGTGGGCGACATCAGCGATAGCAGCTACAGGGTGCTGGCAGGGATCAAGCCCGGCGACCAGGTAATTATCTCCGGGACACAAAGCCTGGCAGACGGAGCGCCGGTGAGCGTGGTGAAGTAGGGCGTCGACGGTTCAGGTAGTGACGGTCGACGGCTGGGGCGGGCGTGTTCGTAGATTTCTTCATAAGGCGGCCGGTATTTGCCACGGTGTGCTCGCTGTTCATCGTGATCGCGGGCGCAGTGTGCATTCCTCTGCTGCCGGTGGCGCAGTACCCGCAACTCGCGCCGCCGCAGGTCACGGTGACCAGCGTCTACACGGGTGCCAACGCGCAGACGCTGGAATCAGCGGTGACCACACCGCTGGAACAGGCCATCAACGGGGTCGAGGGCATGCGCTACATGACCTCGGCCAGCACCAACGACGGGGTCAGCCAGATCACGGTCACCTTCGACCTCTCGCGCAACCTGGACGTCGCCGCGGTGGACGTGCAAAACCGCATTTCCACGGTGACTGGGCGCCTGCCCACCGAGGTCAACACCACCGGCATTACCATCACTAAAAACTCCAGCGCCTTCGTGCTGGCGGCGGGGTTTTACTCCGACGACAATCGCTACAACAATGCATTCATCAGCAACTACATAGACGTTTACGTTAAAGACGCGCTGAAGCGGATTCCAGGCGTTGGCGACGTGATGATCTTCGGCGAGCGCAAATACGCCATGAGGCTGTGGCTGGATCCGGTGCGGCTGGCGGCGCGGGGCCTGACCGCCAGCGATGTGGTGAACGCGCTGCGCGAGCAGAACGTGGAAATTGCCGCCGGGCAGGTGGGAGCGGAGCCGGCTCTGCCCAACCAGCAGTATCAGATCAGTGTGCGAGCTGTGGGCCGGCTGAGCGAAGCCTCGGAATTCAACAACATCATTCTAAAAACGGGCAGCGACGGCAGCCTTATCCGTCTGCGCGATGTGGGGCGCGCGGAACTGGGTGCGGAAGCCTACAACAGCAACCTGGCCTATAACGGCTACGAGTCCATCGGGTTTGGCGTGATGCAGTTGCCCACCGCCAACGCCATTGACGTGGACCGCGCGACGCGCGCGGAGTTAGCGCGGCTCTCGAAATTCTTTCCGCCGGGGCTGAAATACGCGATTGCGTTCGATACCACCACCGTGGTGGGCGAATCCATCCGCGAAGTGCTTTACACTCTGCTGCTGGCTATCGGCCTGGTCGTGCTGGTGATGTTCTTCTTCCTGCAGGATTGGCGCAGCACGCTGATTCCTGCGGTAACCATCCCTGTGTCGCTGGTGGGGACGTTCGCGTTTATCAAGCTCTTGGGCTTCTCCATCAATACCCTGACGCTGTTCGGCATCACCCTGGCTACCGGGCTGGTGGTAGACGACGCGATTGTGGTGATCGAGAACGTGAAGCGGCACATGGGGGAGGAGCACATCAACTCGCACGTGGCCGCGTCAGAAGCCATGGGTGAGGTGACGGGCGCGGTGATTGCCACCTCCCTGGTGCTGGTTTCGGTGTTCGTGCCGGTCGCATTTTTCCCTGGCACCACTGGGCTGCTGTATAAGCAGTTTTCGCTGACTATCGCCTTCTCCATCATCCTTTCCGCCTTCAACTCGCTGACGTTTACGCCGGCGCTCTCGGCGCTGGTATTGCGCGGCGAGACCACGAAAGGCCGCTTCTTCGCGGCCGTCGAGGCCGGAATACATGGAGCCACGAACACTTACCGACGTGCGGCGCGACGGGCGCTACGCTTTCGCTGGGCGCTGCTGGTGTTATTCTTCGCCGGTCTGGGGCTGACGTATTGGGTATTCAAGAAGGTGCCCACGGCTTTCGTGCCCGACGAGGATCAAGGCTACTTCATGGTGACGGTGCAATCGCCGGAAGGAGCCTCCCTAGGCTATACCTCGAAAATCATGGCGCAGGTGCAGGAGGTGCTGGCGCACAACAAAAATATCGAAGGAGTGTTCAGCGTGGCCGGCTTCAGTTTTGCGGGGGCCAGCCCCAATAACGGCATGGTTTTTGTGAACCTCACGCCCATCAGTGAGCGCAAGCAAAAAGAACAGTCGTCGAATGGAGTCATCGCCAGCGTGCGCGGACCGCTGTCCGCAATTTCCGGCGCCATGGTCATACCGTTCTCGCCGCCGCCTATCGAGGGTCTGAGCAATTTTGGCGGCTTTCAGTTCGAAGTGCAGGACGAGGGCGGAACCACGCTGCCGGCACTCTACGAAGCCACCCAGAAGATCGTGCGCGAGGGCAATGCGCGCAAGGATTTGCAGGGCCTGTTCAGCTCGTTTACGGCTAACGATCCACAATTCGTGGTCAACATTGACCGCGAGAAGGCGAAGAGCTTGGACCTGCCTCTGAGCCAGATCAGCGATGCGTTGCAGGTCTACATGGGCTCGGACTACGTCAACGACTTCAACTTCAATAACCGCAGCTACCGGGTGTATGTGCAGGCGGACAAACAGTTCCGCACCCAGCCCCGCGACATCCGCGAATACTACGTGCGCTCCAACAAGGGCGTGATGATGCCGCTGGAAAACCTGGTCACAGTGAAAGAGACTACGGCACCGCAGATCATCAGCCACTACAACCTGTTCCGCTCCGCCGAGATTGACGGCTCGCCCGCGCCTGGCTACAGCTCGGGAGAGGCCATCAACGCCATGGAAGACCTGGCGAAAAAAGTACTGCCGGTGGGGATGGGGTATTCGTGGACAGGTCTTTCGCTGGAGGAGATCAAGTCGGGTGGCCAATCCATTCGCTTGTTCGGCTTGGGGCTGCTGTTCGTGTATCTGACTTTGGCGGCGCAGTACGAGAGCTTCACATTGCCGTTTATCATCCTGCTGGGCGTGCCCATGGCGCTGCTGGGGGCCTTGGGAGCGCAGGGAATGCGCGGCCTGCTGAATGATGTTTACTGCCAGATCGGGCTGGTGATGCTGATTGGCCTGGCCAGCAAAAACGGAATTCTGATTGTAGAATTCGCCGAGCAGCTGCGCCGGCGCGGGCTATCCATTTCCGAAGCGGCGGTAGAGGCGGCCAGGATTCGGCTGCGGCCGATTTTGATGACGTCGTTTGCCTTCATTTTGGGCGTGCTGCCGCTGGTGTTCGCTTCCGGCGCCGGGCAAGCCAGCCGCCATTCTGTGGGTACAACCGTGGTGGGCGGCATGGTGGTGTCCACCATCCTGAACCTGTTCTTTATTCCTGTGCTCTACGTGATTGTGAAGGGCCTGACCACACGGAGGGGTAAAGGCACGGGCGAGGTCACAGATATATCGCTACACGAGCCGGCGGCTCATACGGCGGATTAACGCAACCGGAGCCAATAGTTTCTCCGCGTTAGCGCCCTGACGCGTTTTCCTGCCGCGCGGATTCCACCTCAGCTGCCAGCGAATCCACCAGCGCGGCCTCGTCGGAAATCACCTTGGCCACAAGAGGAATGCCCGCGTCCGCTTCGTGATATTTTCTCTCCTCCAGCGGTTCACGGATGGCGGGCAAAGTCTTCACGCCATAGCCGGTGTAAGCGCCAGGAGCATAAATCTGGTGCTTAAACCAGGGCCGCTCGCGCAGCCCCTGCGCGTCGGTGAGCACGCGTTCGCTGCGCAGGAGTTTGGCATTCAGATCGGCCAAGGTGGCTTGCGGCAGATGCAAGCCGCCGGCCGATGCAGCCACCAGCGCCGTCTGATAATGCTGAGCGCTGCGGGTGAGGGCAGCAATAGCGTTATCCAGAGGCGCAAAATTCAGGTAGGGCACAGGTTGCAGAGCGGGCGGCGGCCCCATGGGTTCTTTGGGATCGCTTACCGCGTGGTACATGCCTTCTTTGAGTTCCCGCTGCCGCTCTACTGCTTCCTTCTGTCGCTCAGTCAGTAACTTCTCCAGTTCGCCAGCATAGCGGTGAATAGTATCCGCCATGTCGCTGAATTCGTAGGGCAGGAGATCGGAGTCCGCCAGGCGCATTACCGCGCTTCCGCCGGTCTGCGCCAGAGCCCGGCCGTAAACAAATGTGGTGTCCGAAAAGTGGGTGTACCAGTAGAAATCATCGTAGATGGAGTGATAGATGCCCCCTTCATCCTCGCCACCAAAACCCAAATTCACGGAAGCGATTCCCAAATGATCGAGGAAGGGAGCGTAGTCGGAGCCGTCGCCCAGGGCGCCGATGCGGTTATCGGGGCGCTTGCGAACTTCCTCCCGCTCCTCCGGCTTGGCGCGCTCCTGTTGCTGCATGCGCCGGCGCTGCCAGACCGACACCGGCGGCTTTTCCGGATCAGGAATGTCGTGGGTAACGGTATTGATAAAGTGCTCCAGGCTGTGCGAGCCGGAAACGAAGAAGAAGCCACGCCCATTGCTGTCGGAGTTGATGTAAGCGACGGCGTGCTGCTTGAGTTCATCGCCGTGCTCCTCTGCCCATTCGGTTGAGCCCAGCAGCCCAGGCTCTTCGCCATCCCAAGAGGCGTAGATGATGGTGCGCTTGGGCTTCCAGCCCTGCTTCAGCAGTTCGCCCAAGGCGCGCGCTTCCTCCAGTTCCGCTACCTGGCCGGAAATGGGGTCCTCGGCGCCATTCACCCAGGCGTCGTGATGATTGCCGCGCAAGACCCACTGATCGGGATAGGTGGTGCCGGGGATTTTCGCGATCACGTCATAGACCGGCTTGATGTTCCAATTCTGCTTCACGACGAGGTGTACTTTGGCGTCGCCGGGCCCAATGTGGTAGGTGATGGGCAGGGAACCGCGCCACTCCTTGGGTGCCACGCGCCCAGTAATGGCCGCTAGAAGCGGCTGAGCATCAGCATAGGAAATGGGTAGCACGGGAATCTTCAGGATGGTTTGCGCGTCCTTGATAGCCAGGCGCTTGGCGCCGGGCACCGCGCCCACGCCGGGCGTGAGCGGTTCGCCGGGATACTGCGTGTCCATTACCGAGCCGCGCTGCACCCCATCCGGCGGCCGCAAGCCACCCTTGGGGAAAACATCCCCATCGGCGTAGCCATCCTGCTGCGGGTCGGAGTAAATGATGCAGCCGACGGCGCCGTGCTCCCAGGCCACTTTCGGCTTAATCCCGCGCCAGGAGCGCCCGTAACGGGCAATCACGATGGCCCCTTTCACCGAAATGCCCATACGGTCGAGCACTTCATAATCCTCGCGCAGGCCATAATTAACGTAAACCAGGGACCCGGTCACTTCGCCGTCGCCGGAGTAGGCGTTGTAGGTGGGTAGCTGCTCAGATTGCTGGTTGGAGGTGGGGTCCACTGCAACCGGAGGCTCCTGCAGCTTGGCGGTGAAGCGGGGCGCGACCAGTTCGACCAGGCGCTCCTTGGGGGTGGGGAAGAGCACGTCGAAGCTCTCTATGTGGGCGTCCCATCCCCACTGCTTATATTTGGCCAGGATCCATTCGGCATTCTGCTTGTCATAGGGCGAGCCTACGTTGTGTGGATGCGCGCTCAGCAGTTGCATGGTGGAACGCAGTACGCCCGGGTCGGGAATAGCACGGAATTTGGACTCCCACTGCTGCTCAGCGCGTGAGTCCGCCGCCGTATATCCATAAAGAGCGGGGGCGGGTTCGTTGATATTCGCGGCAAAAAGCAGGGTGGAAAAAAGCACCGGAACGACCCAGGAGCGCCGAACAGGCATGCATCTTCCTCCGATAAAAGCAGAAACGGGATCATATCGTAGGGCGAGAAGAGCCCACAACCCACGGTGGGCGTGGTGTGATCGAGACGAAGTTAGCAGCTGTCAGCTTTCAGCTTCGCCACTCCCGTAGGGACTACACAAAAGTACTGTAAAGGTAACCAGTTTCCACCATCGAGCCGACCGAAAAGCCTCCCTCCGAACGCTCTGCCAGAATTCACCCTCTCCCGTGCGAATTAATTTGGTTCGCATAAGTGCTCATTTCGCCCGAACTTGGGAACCATGATTACAGCGGTCACCTGTCTGCAGTTGCGATGTGAGAACAAGTAATCAGCGTTGCAATAACCGAAGGCACCGCGGCTGTATTACCGCAGCGAGGTGCTCAATTGCGAAGGATTGCGTAGGCTGTGTCCCGTTTCGGGGTCATCGTGCCGGCCAAGTCAGGCACGGGAGGGGTTGCACATGTTGCATCGCTCGCAGTACCGGCGCACGACATGGATAGCCGTTTTGGTGTGCTTGCTGTTGGGGCAGGCGTACGGCATTAGCTTCAAAGCCTATGGGCCGCAGACGTTCATACGCAGCAAGGACGCCCCGTGGGCGCAGAGCGTGCAGTTCTCGGTGAAGTACCCCAACACCCAATACACGCTGGTCGTGGTCAATGGAGCCAATCCGTACCGGCCGGTAGAAGCCGCCGTCGTTCGCCTTAACGGCCAGGTGGTTCTGCGGGAAAAAGATTTCGACGATCACCGGCGGGCCGTTTCCCGGCCGGTCAATCTGGAGAGCTCGAACCAGCTCTCGGTAGAGCTGCGTGGCGAGCCGGGCGGCGCCATCAGTGTAGAGATTGTTGGAGTAGATAACGATCCTCCGACCATTACCGCTTCCGGTTCACCGCAGCCCAACGCGGCCGGCTGGAACAACTCGCCGGTGACTGTGACCTTCAGCTGCAGCGATGCATTCCTGGACGTCACCTGCCCTGCGCCGGTCACGGTGGACACGCAGGGTGCCAATCAGGTTGTGAGCGGCACAGCCGTGGACAGCGCCGGCCTGACCGCCAGCACCAGCGTGACTGTAAATCTTGACTTGACTCCTCCGATGATCAGCGCCGTCGCCAGCCCGGCGCCCAATTCTTCCGGCTGGAACAACAGCAACGTCGTGGTTAGCTTTTCCTGCGGCGATTCGCTTTCCGGCGTAGCGGTTTGCCCTTCGCCTGTGACAGTTACCGCAGAAGGTGTGAGCCAGGTGAACGGCACCGCCGTGGATAAGGCAGGAAACTCCAGCCAGGCAACCGCTTTTGTCAGCGTTGATAGTTTGCCGCCGGCTCTTTCCATCTCTTCGCCGGCCAATAGCACCACAGTTTCCAGCAGTTCTCTGGCGGTAAGCGGCTCGGTGAGCGACGCTTCTTCGGGCGTGGCCTCAGTACTGTGCAATGGCGCTGCAGCCACGTTCGGTGGCGGCGCGTTTAGCTGCAATGTGACGCTCAACCAGGGCGGAAACACGGTACAGGTCGTGGCAACTGACGCCGCTGGCAACAGCACTTCGGCCAACGTGAACGTTACTCTGAATGTGGTTCAGCCTCCGCCCCCGCCGCCTCCGCCGCCAGCCTTGAATCCGCCCCCGACGGAGATCCTGATTACACCGCAAACCATTACCCTGGCAGTTGGTGAGCGGCGCTCGGTTTCTGCCACCGACAATCTGGGCCGCAGCATTCCGGCCAGCTGGTCAGGAAGCGACAGCTCCGTGTTGCAGGTCAATGCTGATGGCAGCATGGTAGCCCTCGCGCCAGGCTCGGCCACGGTTACGGCAACTTATCAGCAGCTCACTGCCCAGGAGCTGGTCACCGTGGCTAGCGCCGGACCGCTGGCCATTGGTACCGAGCGCTGGGAGGTGTTGCCTCTGGATACCACCAATGACTGGATCAACAACTTTGTAGCCGCGCAGCCCTCGGCTCCTGGCTCGCCAGACATGTTTGTCCTTGAAGGCACGCCCACGGGCACGCTGGTGCGCGCGCTGGCCGGTGACGGTCACCAGTTGTGGAGCACGCCGCTGCTTGCCACTTCGGTAAGCTCCAACAGCTCCTTCTTGTGGGACAACGAGATGCTGCAGGCGGGAACGCCCGACGGCGGCCTGGCGGTGCTGGATAGCCAGGTATTCAACAACGGGAGCTTCAATTACTCGCAGTACTCGATGATGAAAGTGGATGCGGGTTCGCAGGCGGTGGCTTGGACCTACAACAGTCCCAGCATGCTGGATTCAGTGCTGGCGGTGCATCCGAATGGCGATGTTTATGTGGTGCAGACCAGCAACAGCAGCACCACCGCTTCGGCCGCAGTGCTGGTGCTGAATGGAGCGACCGGACAGGTGAAGTTCACACTGCCGCTGCCGCTTTCATCGAACACTTATCAAAACACCGCTTACAATTCGTCCAATAACCTGGTGTGCCAGTCCGGCAGCACGGTCATGGTGCCGAGTTTGCCCAACCATGGACCGTTGGCCGTTCTTCCCGACGGCAACGTGTACCTGGAAGTGGAATCTACTAACCGCGTGCTCAATTGTCAGGGCAGCTTCAGTAACGTTAGCTATTCGGACACGCTGCAGCTGATGCAGGTGCAAACTTCCGGCGCCAGCAGCCTGACCGGCCTGGAGCAATTTAACGATGTGACTACGCAAACCCAAGGCCAGCCGGGGCAGGTTCTGCCTGACGGCCAAGGTGGCTTGCTGGCGGGCTGGAACAAATCAATAACTCTGAGTTCGAGCAACCAGGCCTACATCTCGCATCTGCTGAACGGCGCGAAGACCGACTATGCGCTGCCCTGGACCTCGAACTTCTCCATCACCTTCGTGATGGCGCTGGGCGAAGGCGGAACAGTGTACGCGCAGCAGGGCGCCTTCTCCGGCTCAATCCTGAGTTTTGACGTTGCCAGCGGCACTGCGACCACCGGCGGCTTCGGCAGCGCCCAGATCGTAAGCGCCATGGGCGGCGGCGGGGCCATGCTGGCCACCAGCAGCCAGATCTTCTCGATTGATGCCAACGCCAGCCCGGCCGTGCTCTCGAACGCGCTGGGCCTGAACGCGGAGACTTACTATGCGGGCGGAACCTGGCTGGGCTTCTCCAATGCCGATAGCTCTCTGGAAGCGGCGGTGGGTCCTGACATGCAGGCCGGCGTCACCAGCTGGCCGATGCTGGCGGGCAACATTACGGAACAGGAAGCGCCGCCCATGCCGTTCCTGCGCCACTTCCTGCCGGTGCAGCCCAGCGGCCAATATTCGGTGAGCCAGTTCGAGTCCGCCATGCAGCAGGGCGCGCCCGTCAATAACCTGTACTACGCACTGGACCAGGCGAGCGTCGCCAGCTTCCTGGAGCAATTGGATAAGCCTGAGGATGCTGTTGCTTTCCTGGGCAACGGGCTCACCTTTAGCTTCAGCGGCGGGCAGCAGTCGGTTGGCCTATGCTTCTCCTCCGATTGCCTGGAGAAGGCGGCGAGCGCCAGCGACCCCAGCTACACGCTGGTTTCGCCGGCGGGGCTGACCAGCAGCTGGGTGGATGCCTCTCTGCTGGCGGGCAAGGCTAAGGTGGTGTTCGTGGCTTCCGCGGATGACGGCGCCATCTTCGAAGAGCTGTGGGGAATTGATGCAACCACCGCGCATCACGCGTTGATTATGCCGCCGAACTCAAGCGTCAGCTTGCAACAGGCGGCGCAGGTCTGGGTGGCTGTTGCCCAGAACCTGGTGGCGGGGGAGACGGTGCAGAACGCGGTCGCTAACGCCAACGCCCAGTTGGGCACGGCATGGACGATAGTGGGCGACGGCACGGTCCGCATCAAAGCTGTTCAGTAGGCGAGGGTGCCTGCTGATCGCGGGCCGGGAGCCGAGGGCGTTGAGCAGCGGGCTGGCCGTGAGAAGCCAGCCGGTGCGGCTGCTTGAGCCCCCCGGCCCATTGCAAGAGCAGCGACGCTAAGATTGCACCCCTTGCTTGAGCGTTGGGCTCGGGCAAGGCATGCGTCTATAATCCGCCCAGCGTGGCTTCCGCATTTCCTGCCCAGCAGATCGCGAATCAACCCCGGCCGCGGTGTGAGCGGCCCCTGTGGCGCGAGTGGCGATTCTTCCTCTTCCTGGCACTCATGCTGGTGCCCTGCTTCTGGCAGAGCCGCATCCAGGCTGGCGACCTCTCCAGCCATCTCTACAACTCCTGGCTGGCGCTGCAGATTCGTAGCGGCGCGATTCACGGTCTTAGAATCGTTCCACAATGGACAAATGTTGCGTTTGACTGGCTGCTGACCTGGCTGCTGGCGGTGTTCGGAGCGGCAGCCGCGCAGCGAATTGCCGCCTCACTCTGCGTGTTGATTTTTGCCGGGGGAGCATCGGCGTTTATCTCGGCAGCCTCTGGCCATCGCCCCTGGTTTCTTGCTCCTTGCATCGCTGTGCTGGCCTACGGCTTCGTCTTTCACATCGGATTCTTCAATTTTTATTTGTCACTAGGATTTTGCCTCTGGTTTCTGGCAGCATTCTGGAAAGGAGGCGCCGGCCATCGGGCGGTGGCCACGCCTCTCCTGCTGCTGGCCTGGCTGTCGCACCCCCTGCCCGTAGTGTGGGCGGTGGGCGCCGCCGCCTACGTGATGATCGCCAGGCAAATGGCCGAAAAGGGGCAACTCTACCTCTTGTGCGTGGGAGTTGCGGTCCTGGTGGTAGTGCAGCAGTTTCTCTTTGTGCGCTATCACACCCTCTGGTCTCCCTCGCAGATCTTCGGCGCCACCGGAGCCGATCAGGTGTTAGTCTACGGGCGAAAGTACGCGATTGTCACCGCCGGGCTGTTGCTGCTTTGGCTGGTGTGGTTGCGACGGTTGTGGAAAGAGAACGGCTGGCGAGGCCTGCATATTCCGGCGCAACTGTTTGTGCTGACCGCGGCAGGTGTCGCGCTCATCCCGTCTCGCATTGATTTTCCCCAATACGGTCACGCTCTGGTGTACATAGCCGACCGCATGTCGCTCGTCGTTGGTGTGCTGCTCTGTACAGTGTTGGCACAGGTGCGGGTTCGCCGCCCGGAGATGATTACGCTGGCCGTTGTGACAGCTGTGTTCTTCGGTTTTCTCTACGCCGACGGTGCATGGACAAATCGGCAGGAAAACCAGATCCAGGCAGTGGTAGAGCAGAAAGTTCCGCGCGGCGCCCGGGTGGTGTTTCTGTCTGCGGAAAGGAATTTGCGCGTGGATCCGCTCACGCATGTGATGGATCGAGTCTGCCTGGGCCGCTGTTACAGCTATGCCAACTACGAGCCCTCAACCCGGCAGTTCCGCATACGCGCCGCCCAGAACAATGGCATCGTGGTTACCAGCTACAAGGATTCCTACCAGCTTGCGAGCGGGCAATACGTGGTGCGCCCAGAGGATCTCCCACTGTTCCAAGTCGAGCTCTGCACTCCGGGTGGACGCGAATACTGCGTACGCGAACTGCGAGCCGCCGAAGTCAACGGGCGCGGCGGCAAGTGACAAAGTTGAAGCACATTTTGTTTTCTCCGCCGCATGCGGTAACCTTCCACTTCCTTCCTGCGGGGAAAATCAGTTGGCACTGAGTGGCGCGGGATCCTGGAAGGCCACAGCCTGCCCAGGAGAGCGGCAGATCTTGGGGAGCGATATGCAACGGCTGATTCTTTGGGCACTCTTAGTTGTTCTTGTGAGTGCGCCGCTGGGCGCGGATGAACCTTTTCTGGAGGGTTTTACCAAGACCTCGTCGGCGACGGAGCAGCAATGGGAGCAGAAATTTCGCGCCATTCCCAGTCCGCAGCTGATGCGCGACTATATGCAGCGGCTGAGCGCCCGGCCGCATCACGTGGGCTCGCCCTATGACAAGTCGAACGCGGAATGGATTCTGTCCAAGTTCAAGGAGTTCGGCTGGGACGCTCACATCGAGACCTTTCAGGTCCTGTTCCCGACACCTAAGGAACGCCTGGTGGAAATGGTCGAACCCACAAAATTTACGGCCAAACTGCAGGAGCCAGCGTTGGCCGTGGACCCCACCTCCAGCCAGACCAGCGAGCAGCTGCCCACTTACAACGCTTACTCGATTGATGGCGATGTGACTGCGCCCCTGGTGTTCGTGAATTACGGATTGCCGGCAGACTACGAACAGCTGCAGCGCTTGGGTGTTTCGGTGAAGGGCGCTATTGTTATCGCCAAATACGGAAATTCCTGGCGCGGGGTGAAGCCCAAGGTGGCGGGCGAGCATGGCGCCATTGGATGTCTCATTTATTCCGATCCGCGCGACGACGGGTACTTCGAAGACAATGTGTTCCCCAAGGGTCCAACCAGACCGGCAGAGGGCGTGCAGCGCGGCAGCGTGATGGATTTTGCTTCCTCCAACCCCGGCGACCCGCTCATGCCCGGCATCGGAGCCACGCCCGACGCCAAGCGGCTTTCGGTGAAGGAAGCCCCCAGTATTACCAAAATTCCCGTGCTGCCCATCTCCTACGGTGACGCTCAGCCGCTGCTCGCAGCCCTGCAAGGGCCGGTTGCGCCAGAAGCTTGGCGAGGCTTGCTGCCCATCACCTACCACGTGGGCCCGGGGCCGGCGAAAGTCCATCTGGTAGTGAAATCCAGTTGGGACCTTAAGCCGGTGAACGACGTCATCGCGAAGATCCCCGGTTCGGCGCAGCCTGACGAATGGATTGTGCGCGGCAATCACCACGACGCCTGGGTGAACGGCGCTGATGATCCCATCTCCGCACAGATAGCGCTCTTGGAAGAGGCGCGCGCGCTGGGGCAGCTTGTAAAGCAGGGCTGGAAGCCGAAGCGCTCCATCATCTACACCGCCTGGGACGGGGAAGAGCCTATGCTGCTGGGCTCGACAGAGTGGGCGGAAGAGCACAGTGAAGAACTGAAGCAGCATGCCGTCGCCTACATCAATACTGACGGCAATGGCCGTGGCTACTTGATCGCGGAGGGTTCGCACACGCTGGAACACTTTATGAACGGCGTGGCCCGCGACATTCAGGATCCGGAAAGCGGTGCCTCGGTGTGGCACCGGGACGAGATGCACAGTATCTCAGTGGCGAAGTCTGAGGAAGAGCGCAAGAAGATCCGCGACCGTGCTGACCTGCGGATGGGAGCGCTGGGTTCGGGCACCGACTACACCACGTTTGTAGACCACCTGGGAGTAGCCACCCTGAACCTCGCCTACGACGGCGAAGACCCGGATGCGGGCGTGTACCACTCCATCTACGACGATTTCTACTGGTACACGCATTTTTCCGATACCACCTTCGTGTATGGGCGCGCCCTGGCGCAAACTGTAGGAACAGCGGTAATGCGTCTGGCCGATTCTGACCTGCTGCCGTTCGACTTCGGCGATTTTGCCGACACTATGCAGCTCTACCTCACGCAGCTCAAAAAGCTGGCGGATGATAAGCGTGCTGAGGCCATCGAGCGCGACCGCGAACTGGATGAAGGCCTGTTCCATGCCATCAATGACCCGCGCCGGCCGACGGTGGCGCCGCCGCGGGAGGAAGTGCCGCCGTATTTGAATTTCGCGCCCTTGGAGAATGCAGTGGACCAGCTCAATCGCAGTGCCAGGCGCTACCAGGACGCGCTGCAGAAGGCGTGGGCTTCACCCCAGGACGTGCCGCCGGCGACGCTCGCGGAATTGAACCAGAAAATGATGCAGAGCGAGCGGCGGCTGACCGACGATGCCGGACTGCCCCGCCGCTCCTGGTACAAGCACCTGATCTACGCGCCCGGCGTGTATACCGGCTATGCGCCGAAAACCATG